>CAZNML010000061.1:4571-10894 GCA_964574275.1 uncultured Thiosulfatimonas sp.
GCTTTTAATCTGTCACGAACGGCTTTGAGCATCTATACACTCCTTTCGATAATGCGCAAGCTTGCTCCTTTTCATTATTTTACACTGATCACAGTTATATGCATTTAAACCCAATAATGTGGTATATGTTAGTATAAAAGCAAGTTTTCAAACTTGTTTCCCAAAATAAGAGCATATGGTTACACGGAAGGTTTATGGCATGAATGAGTATCAAAACAGAGTTTGTGAAGATCTGCCAGTGAGCCTGCAGGAAAGCAGGCAAATGCTCTCTAACCTAATGAGGAACCTCCCCGGTATTGCCTATCGATGTTTGAACGTGCCTGAAATGACGGCGCTGTATATTAGTGACGGAAGCAGCGAGTTGACAGGTTACGAGCGTGCTGAAATGACAGGCAACAATCAGACCTCTTATGCTCAGATAATCGAACCTCAGGACCGGGAAAGGCTGAGTGTTGAAGTGCAGGCCGCCTTAGCTGCAAAGCGTCCTTATGAACTGGAATATCGAATTCGACACAAGGACGGCAGTATCCGCTGGGTAAGGGATGTAGGGAAGGTTGTCTCTCCTCCAGATATAAAACCTGAAGTATTTGAAGGGTTCGTGATTGACATTACCAAGCAAAAGAATATTGAAAATTCTCTGCGTGAGAGCAAAGAGAAGTACAAAACCATTACCGAAACCTTGCCTGGAGTCGTTTACCAGTGTCGAGCAGACTGGTCCTTCCAGTTTGCGAGCGATCCGATAGAGGAGTTGACAGGCTACCCCGCCTCCGACTTTATCGACAATCAAGTTCGCTCATATGAAAGTATCATGTACAGAAAAGATATTGAGCATGTCGAGAAGACGGTTAATAAAGCGATCAAGGCCGGCAAACCGTTTTATAAAACCGAATACAGAATTAGACATAAGAACGGCGAAATCAGGTGGGTCTATGACAGCGTGCGGATTGTCTATAAAAGTGAAGGGGTGGTCGATTATTTTGAAGGAATTATTCTAGATATAACCTTACGCAAAAAGTTTGAAACAAATCTTGAACATATTTCTCATCACGATGCACTCACAGACTTGCCAAATCGTTTACTGCTGCAGGAAAGACTGAGGCGGGCAGTTCAGCGTGCTGATCGACAAGGTTCACAGCTAGCCGTCATCTATCTGGATCTTGATCGTTTCAAGCTGGTAAATGACAGCTTTGGGCATCCGCTTGGTGATCAACTGCTTGAGCAGGTGGCCGACAGATTGAAGCAAAATGTTCGAGAGAATGACACTCTAGCCCGCATCGGCGGCGACGAGTTTATTATGGTGATGGAAGGGGTAACCAACCCGGAATTACTCGGCAATGTCGCAGAAAAACTGATAGCGATATTTGTTAAACCCTTCTATGTCGACAACCGTGAAATTAGGATAACGGCAAGTTTGGGTATTGCGGTGTTTCCTGAGGATGGAAGAAAGCCAACCACTCTGTTACGCAATGCCGATGCGGCTATGTATCGGGCCAAAGACCAGGGTGCCAACAGCTACCAGTTTTATACCAGGGAATTAACGCATAATGCCCTCAAGCGCATGGCGCTGGAAAGCAATCTCAGTCGAGCACTAGAGCGGAATGAATTGTTTCTTGTCTACCAACCGCAAGTGGATTTGACCACCGGAAAAATTATTGGAACGGAGAGTCTGCTCCGCTGGCGCAATCCCGCACTTGGCATCGTTCCGCCCGATAAGTTTATTCCATTGGCAGAAGAGACCGGACTCATCCACGAAATTGGTGAATGGGTTTTGAATGAGGCATGTCAGCAAGGAAAACAGTGGTTGGATAAAGGCATTGAGTTTGGACATATTGCAGTCAATATAGCTGGTCCTCAGGTACACAAAGGGGATCTGCCAAATAAGGTGTCAGATGCACTGGCACGCAGCCATTTACCTCCAGAAAATTTGGAGCTTGAGGTTACTGAGGGCTGTTTTATCATGCAGGATCCCGAGTTCTCGATCAAACAATTGAACACTTTACGATCTCTTGGTATTAAATTGTCGATCGATGATTTTGGAACGGGATACTCCTCCTTGAGTTACCTCAAACGCCTGCCGATTGATAAGCTTAAAATCGACCAGTCTTTTGTGCGGGAGATTCCCGAGAATACAGATGATATGGCAATTGCGGATGCCGTCATTGCGATGGGAAACAGTTTGAATCTGGATGTTATTGCCGAAGGGGTTGAAACCGAAGTTCAGGCAGACTTTCTCCGAGAGCACCAATGTGAGCAGGCGCAAGGCTATCTATACAGTAAACCGGTCACTGCTGAGGAGTTTGAAGCGTTTTACCGTGACAACCAGAAAGAATAAAACGACCCATGAATGCCTTTTTCTTAACACTTCTTGCATAAAAATCACCAGGCCTGGTCTAAGCGCGCTTTAAAACCTCCAGCAGGTAGTCGATATCTTTGTGCGTGTGATTGGCGGAAACCTGAAAGCGGATCTCCTCGTCACCCTTTGGCACCACCGGAAAGTTAAGCCCCGTGGCGAGAATGCCGTTGTCGAAAAGCTGCTGCACCAGTGCGGAGGTCTTTGCGGTGTCCCTGACCATAAGCGGCACTATGGGATGCTCTCCGGGGATGGTCTCGAAACCTTGCGCTTGCAAACCGGCTTCAAGCCGTTGGGCAAGTGAGCGTAGCTTTTCGAGCAACGCCTGCCCCTTTGGACTGTCGACGATGGCCAGAGAACTGCTGGCCGCGGCTGCTTCGGAGGGGGTGATGGGGTTGGAATAGATGTAAAGTGGCGCCGTCTCTCTCAGGTAATTGATGACGGTTGCACTGCTGACCACATAGCCGCCGTTGACGCCGAAGGCCTTGCCGAGGGTGGCGATAAGGATGTCGGCTTTTGTCGCGGTGACCTCCTCGGTCCCGCGGCCGCTTTTACCGAAGGCGCCGACACCGTGGGAGTCGTCGACTATGGTGATGATTCCCTCTCCGAAGTTCGCTTCATGTCGTTTGCAGATCGCAACGATCTCATCCAGCGGCGCATGCTCGCCACGCATACTGAAGATACCGTCGGTAACGACGATGGCCCGTTTGTATTTGCCGGCATACTGTTCAATGGCCGCTTCAAGCGCCTGCATGTCTAGGTGGCGGTAGACCGCTTTTTCGGCAGGGCGTGCCAGTCGCATGGCGTTGATAATGCAGTTGTGGTTCAGTGCATCGCTGATGACCACGGTCTCTTCGCTGATGAGCTGGGGGAGAACGCCCATCACGGTAGAGTAGGCGGCACTGAAAATCATCGCCGCCTCTCTGCCGTGAAAAGCGGCCAGTCGGTTTTCAAGTGTGACGTGCGGCTGGTAGGTGCCGCTGATAAAGCGCACCGCACCCGGGCCGGTGCCGAACTGCCTGGAGGCCTGCTCTTCGGAGCTGATCACTTCCTCTGCAATATCAAGGCCGAGGTAGCTGTTGGAGTTCATCTGCAGGAAGGGGCGGTTGCCTTGACCGGCGAGGGTGACTCTCGGTCCGAAACCGCCTGCGGCGCGTTTGATGGATGTGATGACCTTCTCATGGCGTTTGGCGACGCCCCTGGCATCGACTTTTTTAAGGTGCTGCTTCAAAGAACGTTCAAGCTTTTCAAGTGACATTCCTATACCTCCTAGCTCTGCTGGTGCCTTTCGTATTAAGTTGTGCCGGTCACGATCTTCGCGTTCAGGTTTTTGATCATATCTTTGGTCATCGCTTCGATACCGTATTCTGGCTGCCAGCCCCATTCGGCTCTAGCCGCGCTGTCATCCATCTTATGAGGCCAGTCATCGGCAATCGCCTGCCTCATGGGGTCGACTTCATAGTCCATCTTAAAGTTGGGCATCTCGTTTTTAATCGCCGCATAGAGTTGCTCCGGTGTCAGACTCATGGCGGCAATGTTATAGGCGTTGCGGTTTTTCAGTCTGCTGGCATCGGCTTCCATCAGCTCTACCGCCGCCCGCACGGCATCAGGCATGTACATCATATCCAGACGGGTGCCGGCTTGCAGAAAGCAGTGGTAGGGTTGGTGCTTCACGGCGGCATAGTAAATCTCCACCGCATAGTCGGTTGTGCCGCCGCCGGGCGGAGTTTTATGGGAGATCAGGCCGGGAAAGCGAACGCCGCGGGCATCGACACCATACTTATTGAAGTAGTAGTCGCACAGCAGTTCGCCCGCCACTTTGGTAATGCCGTAGATGGTATCGGGGCGCTGGATCGTCACCTGAGGGGTGTTGTCCGGCGGAGTGGACGGGCCAAAGGCGCCGATGGAACTGGGGAAAAAAACCGCGCACTGTTGGTGGCGGGCCACTTCAAGCACATTCTGCAGCCCGCTCATATTGATATGCCATGCCAGCTGTGGCTGGGCTTCCGCTTTGGCCGAAAGCAAGGATGCGAGATGAAAGATGGTATCGATTCGGTAATTTTTCACTAGCGCCGCGACCGCGTCGGCATCTGTGGTGTCGAGCGTCGCATAGGGGCCGGCAGCGATCAGTTCATCCGAGGGCTTGCGTCGGTGTCCCGCGGCGACGACGTTATCGGCACCGTACTTCTCACGGAGCAGGGGGACGAGTTCGGAGCCGATCTGCCCCGTTGCACCGGTAACCAATATCCTCTTCATCTTTGCATCCTATTGAGCTCGCTTTTAGTTATTGTGCCATAACTCTTTTGCGGTTATTTCTTTGGCAATAGTTGTATCAATGCATGTCGTTAACTTGCTTCAGAGCCAGGGTATCTCATGTTGATCAGATACCAATGACTGAAAAAATTTACTCTTCTCCCAACTGCTTTGGCTCTTGCAGCAGAGAGTTTAAGGTTTGCAGTTGCTCAATAATAATCTTCTCTTGTTGCTTAATTTTTAACATCAGCGCCTGTCTGTCCACTCCATCATATTGCAGTTGTTGAGCAAGATTATGAATTTCTGTGTGCGCAAGTACGACATCTTTCAGGGTGTCTTGATCAAATACCTTGTGGGCAGCGGATTCAAGCCATAAACCAAACTGGCACTGTTTAGGGTCCAGGTTTGGCAACTCATGCTTGTCTGGTGCTTTGATATAATTTTCAACTTCTTTCACCCAGCGTCGATGGTGGTTTTCAGCATACAGAATTTCTCGATAGGCCGTCGCGACAGGCGATACATCATGCCAGGCAGCAATTCCAGTCCACTGATCAAGCCAATCCAGGACACTGTCAGCAGGCATCGGTTTGGCAATCACATAGCCTTGAGCGACCTGACAGCCAAGTTTAAGCAGCATAATTCCTTGATCCGAGTCTTCAACCCCTTCGGCTACCGTCTCACATTTGAATGCCTGAGCCAGTCCCATCGCCGCTTCGATAATTGAGAAACTGGCGCTGTTATAAAGCATGTCGTTGACAAAGCTGCGATCAATTTTTAGAGCGTTAACCGGCAGATTTTTGAGGTAACTCAGGGTTGAGTATCCTGTTCCAAAGTCATCCAGTGAGACTTTTACCCCCAGGTTTTGACACGCTTTAATCACCTTGAAGACTTTGTCGCTGTCCTCTAAAGCATGGGTTTCCAAAAACTCCAGTTCGAGTTGTTGTGGGTTTATGCTGGGGTATTTTTTTAGCAGAGACAGCAGATAGGGCTTAAAATCTAATTGATGGATCTCATGTCCGCTGACATTAATGCTAACAGACAAATTATGTCCCTGACTATTCCACTGTTCCAGTTGAGTTAAAGCACGATTAAAAACCCAGTCTCCAAGTTTGAGCATTAATAACTCATTAAAGTTTATCGCCGGCAGGAAATCATCCGGGTATATCAGACCTCTGTCAGGGTCTTGCCAACGGAGCAGGGCTTCAAAGCCGACTACTTTTCCGCTGTCCATTTTCACTTTTGGCTGATAGTGCAAAATCAGTTCATTATTATCAATCGCCTTCTCGATTCTAGCTTGCTTCTGTTGCTGCTCTTGAGCGACTTCACTTTGATTGACGTCAAAAAACTTATAGGTGTTTTTGCCCGCATTTTTAGCAGTATACATTGCCTGGTCAGCTTGCCTTAAAAGTGCGTCAGAACCAATGTCGACGTTTTGTGGGTAGAAGGTCACACCAATACTGATGGTAACTTGGAGTTCAATGGCATTGCCATCGTTATCAGCACTATGTATGGTTTGTGAGATATTGCTGATTAAGCGGTTAATCAGCGGCAGTACTTCATTCTCATTATGCAGATCAGACAGTACCACGGTAAATTCATCACCACCGATTCTAGAGATTAGGTCATTATTGCGAATCAGCTCTTTCATTCGGTGGGATACTTGGGTTAAGACGGTATCACCGACACTGTGACCATATTGATCATTTATCTCCTTAAAACC
>CAZNML010000062.1:0-10840 GCA_964574275.1 uncultured Thiosulfatimonas sp.
GGAGGGCGAATTGATTGTCCAGGCACCGCAGGTGATGCAGGGCTATTGGCAAAAAACTGACGTTAGCGCTGAAACGATTCGCGACGGCTGGCTCTACACTGGTGATGTGGTGACCATGGATGAAGAGGGTTACTTCTCTGTTGTGGATCGTAAAAAAGATATTATTATTGTTAAAGGTTTCAATGTCTCACCGACAGAGGTCGAGAAGGTGATCTGCCAGTACCCCAAAGTCGAAGAGGCCGCGGTGGTGGGTATCCCGCACGCCTACCGCGGCGAAGAGATCAAAGCGTTTGTGGTGTTGTCAGAGCATGAGCAGTTGGATAAGTCCGAGCTGATTGAATATGTTAAAGGGCGAATCGCCTCTTTCAAGTGCCCGCAAACCATAGAGTTTGTCGACGCTTTGCCTAAAAATGTGATGGGCAAACTGCTGCGGCGCTTGCTGTTAGAGCAGGAGTTGAAGCGAGAAAGTGCCGGTACTGACTAGCGCGTCAAATCCGGCTCGCCACAGTGGCGCAGAATGAAGTGGCGCGCCTTCTCCCGCAGAGACAGAGCTTCTTCCCACAGGCGTTTCGCATCATCGCTGGGCAGTTTGCTACTGGGTTCAATCGGTTCTCCAACTGTCACCGTGATGTTGCCGTGCTGCGGAAACCAGGAACCAGAGCGTAGAATCGAGCGCGTGCCGCGGATCGCAATCGGAACGACAGGTACCCCAGCTTCAGCTGCGACGCTGAAGGCTCCCAGATGAAATGGCTGCAACCCAGGAACTCGTGTAAAAGTGCCTTCGGCAAAAAACAGCAAGCGGCCGCCACCCCGGATCTTCTCATTGATGCGCTGTGTATCTGCAACGGTTTGACTAATATCAAAACGTTCGATCAACTCTATATTGAGCTTTTTAAGCGGCAGGCGCAGCAGACGTTTTTTTGAAAGTTCAGCCTTGGCAACAAAGCTGAACGGTTTGCCAATGGTTGCAGCCATGACGAACGCATCAAGATAGCTCGCGTGGTTGGCGACCAGAATGCAGCTCTCTGGTATAGAGGAGAGGTTTTCAGCGTTTCGAACCTTCAATGGCGTGTTAGTGGCCTTGGCAAACAGACGGGTGCAGCTGTGGACGACTTTCCAGCGCAGTCGGTCGTTAGGTGCAATGACAATACCCAGCCAGCCAATTGACGCCAGTCCCAGGAAGACCATCCAGCCGTAGAGCGCAAACAGCAACGACTTAATGCGCTCAAGACCCACCCTTATTTGCGGTAGCAGGGCGCTGAAGGCTAAGCGGCTGAGCTGGCGTAGCAAGGATTTGTGTTTACGCCCGATTTCGCCTTTCTCATACATCTGTCGGCTGGCGTCGCGACGGATCTTGCCGCTGGAGGTTTTTAAAACACTGCCTGGTGGCGCCAGTATCACCTCGTCGGAAGGGGTGCCGATCAGGTTGGCGGCAGTCTCATTGATCTTCAGACGTAATTCCTGGAGTTTTTCGGTGTCGGTGGCGCGTGTCTCCGCCAGGATTATCAGCCGTTCGGTCGCGCTACGTGGATCGATTGATCCAAAAATGGCGACACAACCTTTGCGCACGCCTTCCAAGTCGCCAATCACTTTTTCAAGCTCATCAGGATAGATATTGCGTCCGGCGCGAATAATAATGTCTTTAATACGGCCGGTGACATAGAGTTCGCCCTCTGCGATATAGGCGAGATCACCAGTATCCAGCCACTCACCATCGAACAGTTTTTCGGTTTTCTCCGAATCATGGTAGTAGCCGGAGGTTGAGGAGGGACCGCGGAATTCCAGTCTACCCTCCATGCGTTCCGGTAACTCTCTTCCGGATGAATCCACCACTCTGATCTGATGGCCTTTTAGCGGCAGACCGCAGGAGACAAAAATCTGTGTAGCGACTTGACCCTCTGAGACCGGCACGGCTTTTTTGCTGCTGACAAAGGTCTCGCGTTCGATCCGGTCTATAACTGGACCTCGAAGCATCGGTGGAAAGGTGACACCGACCGAGGATTCGGCCAGACCGTAGACGGGTGTCATCGCTTTTGGGTTGAAACCGTAATCTTTGAAGTGTTCCGAAAACGTCTTGATGGTTACTGAGCTGATCGCCTCGGCACCATTGAAGGCCGCTCGCCATGAACTCAGATCCAGCTGTTTAAGGTCAGCATCTTGCAGTCGGTGCAAAGCGTATTCATAACCAAAGTTAGGCGAGGCGGAAAGCGTGCCTCTATGGCGTTCAATGGCCCGCAGCCAGCGTTCGGGTTGGCTTAGAAAGCTCAATGGCGACATGATGACCAGTTGTGCTGCAAAGTAGAGTGTCCCGAACCAGGCGCCGATCAGCCCCATGTCGTGATAGAGCGGCAGCCAGCTGACAAAGACGTCTTCGGAATTGGCGTTGACTACCTTGCCCATCGCACGGATATTAGCCAGCAGATTGGCGTGGGTCAGCATGACCCCTTTGGGGGTTCCGGTACTGCCTGAGGTGTACTGCAGGAAGGCGATGTCCTGAGCGTGCAGTTGAGGCGTGACGGCCTCACCACTGAATTGCAGCAGCTCTGCGGCGGTGATGATCTCTTCAAGATTGGGAGCCAGGCTCTTGAGTATTCGTGCTGCGGCCTGCCCTTCTGGCAGTGTGATCAGGATGCGTGCGCCGCAATTTTCCAATATACGTATGTGACGGCGGATATGCTCCTCAATTTGTGTCGGTCGTGCCGGAGGATAGATTGGAACGGGAATGCCGCCGGCCAGCAGAATGCCGAAAAAACTGTAGAAGTAGTCCGGGCTGGTGGCCAGCATAATGACTACCGGCTCAGCTTTTTCCAGGCCACGCTGCTGCAAGGCAGCGGCCACCTTCAAAGCCTGTTGATGGAGCTGTCCATAGGTTATTTGGGGGCCCTTGCCGTCATCCTGGTAGAGTTGAATATGCAGTCGTTCCGGGTGTCGCTGCACATGCCATTCAAGCAGCTCGGTGAGTGTTTCAACCTCCTCTGGCATGGCGCTATCTTGCAGTTTGGAGAGCGGTGGCATTGAGTCGGTTTTTTGGGGGGAGGCCGTTTCAGTTGGCTTGAAGGTTCTGAGTACGCGTATCAGATCCCTGGGGGTTTGAGCTTCAGCAAGGGTGCGTTCCGGAAGTGTGAGTTTATAACTGGATTCCACGCGGGAGATCAATTCGACGCGAGACAGGCTATCGAGTCCGAGCTCGGTTTCGAATTGGCTGTCCAGGGTTAAGTGCTCTGGGGCGTGATGACGAGGGTGGACCTCTGTCACCAGTGCCGTAATCAGCTTTAGCAGTTGTGTTTCGTTAAGTTCCGTTTGTTTATGCTCGAATGATGTTGTCATAATAGAGCCATCATAGCAGATTTACCTAGTGCAGTAGTAACGACAACAGAACAAGTGGGAAATGGTCTGTTATTTCAATGCCTGGCGCACCTCTTTGGCGGTCTGCTGCGCATCAACCCGCATTAATAGTATGGCACCGAGAATAAAGAAAACGGCAATAGAGGCGATGGCGGCGCGAGAGTCTTCCGTCACTAAAGCGACCACGGCCAGCACCAGAGGGCCAAAGATAGCGGCAAATTTACCGAGAAAATTGTAGAAACCGAAAAACTCAGCGGCATGGCTTTTAGGAATCATGCTGGCGTAATAGGAGCGACTTAATGCTTGAATGCCTCCTTGTACCAGTGCGATCATCACAGCCAATAGATAGAACTCGTGAACTTCGCTTATGACAATAGCCCAAAGGATAATAATCAGATAGAAAAAGAGGGTCAGCAGCAGGGTGTTTTTAGTGCCCCACAGCTCTGCCAATCTGGCAAGCAGCAGGGTAGCCGGAAAGCCGACGAACTGTACGATCAGTAGCGCTAGAATCAGGTCGTTGGCTTTAAAGCCAATAGACATGCCGTAATCGACGGCCATGCGAATTACGGTATCAACCCCGTCGATATAGAACCAATAGGCGATTAGAAACAGCATCAACCCTTTAATTTTGGTGATATTACGAAATGTGTTTGCAAGTTGATGGCAACCATCTCGAATTACCCATAGAGCACCGCGTGCAGTGCGTTGAGCTCGCTCTTCTTTCACAAACAGCAGTAGAGGCAGTGAGAACAGTGCCCACCAGAGCGCGACGGAGATAAATGAAAATTGAATGGCCTCTACGGAATCAGCCAGCCCAAAGGTGT
Source organism: uncultured Thiosulfatimonas sp. (assembly GCA_964574275.1). GTDB lineage: Bacteria > Pseudomonadota > Gammaproteobacteria > Thiomicrospirales > Thiomicrospiraceae > Thiomicrorhabdus. Next base: position 4,170 of record CAZNML010000062.1, read on the forward strand.
GAGGTGACTGCACCATCCACACATTAACTAAAAACAGTAAGCCACCGCCTAGGTAACCGAGCGCAAACCCCAAGCCGGAAACTCGGTCGAAGAACTTCTCTTCTGACACAGAGGGCAGCAGGGCGTCGTAAAAGACATTGGAACCCATAAAACCGATATTACCGCCGACATAGAACAGCAGAGCCAGCTCCCAGGCGCCTTGGCTGACCAGAGCAAGAGAAGCGGTCATTAAGATTCCAAGATAGGCAAACAGGAAAAGAAAATACTTTTTAATGCCGCCGCTATCGGCGATGGCGCCCAACAGTGGAGCAAGAATGACAATGACCAGGCTGGAAAGGGCGTTGGCAAATCCAAGTTGTGCGGTCGAGGTGGTTACTTCAACCGAGGGGCTGAAATAGTCTTTGAAAAAGATCGGAAAGAACCCGGCCATCACCGTAGTGGAGTATGCGGAGTTAGCCCAGTCATACAGAGCCCAAGAGGTCACAGATTTTCTGTTCATACTCAGTAGTGTAGCGCATTGAATGAGATTGTTGTAGGGAAGTGGTTTAAAGCAGAACGAAACAGAATAGAGGGGCGATCAGAAGGGAGGCAGTAAAAGGGCGCGCGCCCGAAGAGCGCGCAAACCATGGTTTTTATCTGTTAGGCTTTACAGTCCAGGTGGTAAGCCACTTGCATGGTGTTTTCAAGCAGTGTGGCAATCGTCATTGGCCCGACACCACCCGGAACCGGCGTAATCCAGCTCGCTTTTTCTTTGGCAACGTCATACTCCACATCACCGCAAAGCGTACCATCATCCATGCGGTTGATACCTACATCGATCACGATCGCGCCATCTTTAATCCACTCACCCTTGACCATGTTTGGAATACCAACACCAACCACGACCAAATCCGCTTCAGACACTTTCTGCGCTAGGTCTTTAGTGGCACTGTGGCAAACCGTTACCGTAGCACGCTCGTTTAGCAGTTCCAGCATCATTGGCACACCAACAATGTTTGATGCACCCACCACAACCGCATTCAGACCGCGCAGAGGGATTTCAGTTTTAGCCAGCATGGTCATGACACCGTGTGGTGTACATGGCGCTAACTGCGGCATACGTGTGGCTAAACGGCCTACATTGTATGGGTGGAAACCGTCCACATCTTTACAAGGGTGGATGCGCTCGATAATCGCTTCGGCATCAATGTGATCCGGAACCGGCAGCTGCACAATAATTCCATGTACGCTGTCGTCTGCATTCAGTTCATCAATTAATGCCAATACATCATCTTGCGAGGTCTCTGCAGGAAGTACTTGAGAAACATCTTTAAAGCCCGCCTTTTCACATGCGATTTTTTTGTTTCTAACATAGACTTGAGAAGCCGGATCTTCACCGACCATAATAACTGCCAGGCCTGGTGGTTGATTGCCAGCCGCTACCTGTTTCTCTACTTCCTGTTTAATTGATTCGCGTAGTTCGGCTGCAATCGCCTTTCCGTCTAAAATTTTTGCAGACATATAAACTGATCCTACATAGTGTAAAAAAATTGTGGTTATCATAACCGATTTAGCCCCTGGAGTGCTTCCTGAATCGGTAATATTTAATTATATTAAGTGGTTAGCTTTTAAATCCCTGGGTGAGGCCGAATCGGGCTTTAAAGTAATAATCAATAGCTTAGCGCAGAGCCGCTAAGGGAAGGGGTGAGGCCTGATAAATTAAATGTAAAAAAAAAGAAAAATATTACCGTTTGTTGTTGACAGGGTGGGGGGGCGTCTATACAATACGCCCCATCTTCTTCGGAGTGTAGCGCAGCTTGGTAGCGCACCTGTTTTGGGTACAGGTGGTCGGGGGTTCAAATCCCTCCACTCCGACCATATTTCTATCGATGTGAACTTAGGCCACTAAGTTCATGTTGGTATTTCAAAAGGTTCGATATGCGCCCATAGCACAACTGGATAGTGCATCGCCCTTCTAAGGCGAGGGTTTCAGGTTCGAATCCTGATGGGCGTGCCATTTTCATGGTGTGTTCGTCACACCTCTATGGCGGATGTAGCTCAGTTGGTAGAGCCCCGGATTGTGATTCCGGTTGTCGCGGGTTCAATCCCCGTCATTCGCCCCATATATTAAAGACCCCGTTTAGTCATTGATTAAACGGGGTTTTTTTATGTCAAAAATTTAGAAGTATTAGGTTTGAGCCCTTGTGAGTATGTCATTTTAGGTGATTAGCATATTCCTGCTATTGGTGGATGTAGTCCAATTGGTAGAGTACAGGATTATGATTCCTATTGTCGCGGGTTTGACCTCCGTTGTTCATCCCGTTTTTAGGTTTAGTTCTAGTCAATTTTTTTTAGCGTTCTAGTTGTATTTTAATTTTCTATCAAAGTATATAAATTCTAATTTTCTGCCCCCCTTAGAATTCTTGTTTCTCCAACCCGATTAGAAATTATTCATTCCATTCTTTTCTTTTTTATAGTCTCCAGGCCTGTTTAATCAAGGGTCATCTATCACTTAAATAAAACCTTAATATAAGTGACCATTTTTAGTCATTTGTCATCACTAAACTGACTGCATTGTTTAGATGTCTAGATAAGTTGGAGTTGGTTCATGATCAATCGTGTTAGTCCCGAAAAAATCTATTTGCAAATAGCAAAGGCTATAGAGGCGGATTTGGTTGATTGTTATGAGCCTGGGGACTTATATCTTTCTGAAAAAGAGCTGACAGAAAAGTTTGGTGTTAACCGTCATACGGTAAGAAGAGCGGTTGAAGAGTTGGTTAAACAGGATCTGCTTGATAAGCGTCATGGAGTTGGAACCTACGTCGCAGAGAGGAAGATGGCTTACAAAATCAACGGTTTTCAACGTTTAAGTGATGCCTTTAAACAAAACGGTCAAGTTTTGGAATCCAACCTGTTGAACAAGGCTCTGATTCAAGCTTCGGGAAGTGTGGCTGAGAACCTTCACCTTAATAAAGGCGAAGAGGTTATTAAGGTCGATACCCTGAGAAAAGTAGAGGGAAAGGCGGTCGCTTTGATTAGTCACTATTTTCCAAAAGAGATGTGTCCAGAAGTTTTCAATGAGTACGTGACGGGTTCTTTGGGAGAATTTTTAGAGGATACTTGCAAAATCAAAACCCGCAGAATTTCTAGCCTTGCCTCCTGTGTGATGCCTAATGCTAGTGATAGTTATCTATTGGGCATTTCAGGAAACCAACCGATCTTGAAGCTTAAAACAATCAGTGAGGATAAGAAAACGGGGAGTCGAATTGAGTATTCGGTGACTAGGTTCAGATCAAATATGATTCAGTTGGAGATATTTTCAGCAGAGTAACGAGAGCAACCACGAGACATTTACGCAATCCATCTAAGCTGTCTTTGGTTGGATTGTTTAGGCGTTTTGATAATCAGTTGTTATTTAAATTATGGAGAAAAAACCATGAAACTTAAGAATTTGTTTTTGGCTGCTGTTACAGCCATTGCTGTGGCTCCTCTAGCAGCGTTTGCACTTCCAGACGGTTCTAAAGAAAACCCTCTACGTGTATTAATGGTTCCAGCGGATACTGGTACTAATGACATTACTCAAGACTACGGTCCGGTTTTCAAAGGAATCACTAAAAACTACGGTATCCACTTCGATATTAAAGCGGGTGCTAGCTATGCTGCAGTTGTTGAAGGGATGTGTAATGACAAAGCGGATATCGCTTGGTTTGGTGCGGTAACTTACGGTCAAGCTAATGACAAATGTGGCGTTAACTTGCTTGCTGTAGACGTTAAAAAAGGTAATGCTTCATACCACTCTGGTATCTTTGTTCGTAAAGACAGCGGTATCAACTCTATCTCTGATCTAAAAGGTAAGAGCATGGCATTCGGTAGCCCAAGCTCAACATCTTCATTCAACTTCCCAGTAGCGATGCTGATCGCTGACGGTGTAGACCCAGTTCAAGACCTTTCTAAAATCATTATCGCTGGTTCTCACTCAGCTTCACTAGCGGCGCTTTCAGAAGGTAAAGTTAGCGCAGCGGCAGCTTCATATAACTCTTTCGGTAAAGCGGCTAAAAAAGGTGCAATCGATCCTTCGGTTTTCAAACCTCTAGCTAAGTCTCAGCCAATTCCTAACCCTCCTTTGGCGATGAACAAAGGTTTATCAGCAGATCTTCAAACTAAGTTGCGTACTGCATTTGGTGATATTCATAACAAAATCGATGCTTCTAAAATCCGTGGTTACGGCGGTAAAAAAGTAGATCGTTATGACACTGATTTTGAAGAGCAAAAAATCTTTGCTGCTCTATCTAAGTTAAGTGCTGTTACTAAAACGGTAAAAGCTGAAATGGTTGAGAAAGCAGGTCAACGTTAATTGTTAATTTAGTTAACCTATGGCACCCCTGTTTCGGGGTGCTTATTCAGTTTTACGTTAAAGCCTTTTGCACAGTTCTTGAGTTAAGACTTGTGCAAAAACCTTTATGATTAGGAGAACCAATCATGTTGATTTTTAAAGATGTCAGTCGTGTATATCCGGATGGAACTCAAGCCGTTAAAGGTGTTTCTGTGCAGCTTGAAAAGGGTGAGTTTTGTGTCTTGCTAGGACCTTCTGGGGCGGGTAAGTCCACGCTGATGAATATGGTTAACGGCTTGGTGGAGCCGTCCTCAGGAGAGGTTCTTCTAGACGGCGAAAAACTCACCAAAAAAAGCCTGAAGACCATCCAGCGCAGTGTCAGCATGATTCATCAACAGCTCTATCTAATACCCAGGCTGTCTGTGCTTCACAATGTGTTGACCGGTGTCTTACCTCATGCCGGTTTCTGGCGCAGCCTGATTAAGTCATTCCCTGATCAAGATCAAAAACGGGCTTTTGAACTGTTAGCGGAAGTAGGACTGGAGGAGAAGCATCTGATGCGCCGTGCTTTAGAACTATCAGGAGGACAGCAGCAGAGGGTGGCTATTGCTAGAGCCTTTATGTCGAGTCCCAAACTGGTTTTGGCGGATGAACCTGTCGCCAGCCTGGATCCTGCGATGAGTCGTAGTGTTTTGAGCAGCCTCAAAGCGTCGGCTAAAAATCACCAAACCACCGTTCTATGTACTCTGCATCAAATGGACTATGCCTTGGAGTTTGCCGACCGAATTATCGCACTTAGGGATGGCGAGGTGTTTTTTGACGGCTCTCCAGTCGAAATGGATAGTGAAACGCAGCAAAAACTCTATGAAATTGAACGTGAAGATAAAGTTGTTCGTCAGAATCAGCAACAGTCTGAGCAGAGCTCTGCCAAGGACTCAGAAAAACAGAAGGCGGTCGCATGAACCCTACAGTCAAAGAAAACATAGCTTCACAGTCAAAACGTAATTGGGGAGAATGGTCTGTTTATCGTGCCGTTACACCAAAGATGCTGTTTATCTTGTTCATCAGTTTTGTACTTCTGTCTTGGTCGGCGCATAACACCCAAATGGATAAGGCCGCGGTTGAAACCTCCAAGGCGGTGATGTCAGCAGTGGGAATCGGTGATTCTGATGTGCTGAATGGTGTCACCAAATTTGGTAGTCAGGCGTTTCCAATTCAATTCTCAAGCCGCACTGAAGTGACTAGACTGGATGAAGACTTGGATTTAAGCAACCTGCCTTGGCTGTCTTATATCGAAGAAGGGGTTTCCAAAGAGTATGACGTAGATACCGACAGCTGGACGGAAGAGAAAACCGAGTATCTGGTTGATCCAATCGGCTATTTGAAAAAAGTGCTGTGGATGATGTGGGAAACCATCGAGATGGGGTTTTGGGGAACGGTGATTTCAATCATGATCTCTCTGCCTTTAGGGATTCTGGCGGCACGAAACTATACTCCGCATCCGATGGTCTATAACGTCGCCCGTGGTTGGTTGAGTTTTCACCGTGCTATGCCGGAATTGATTGTTGCCCTGTTTTTGGTTTTGATTTATGGCTTCGGTCCGATTGCCGGAGTACTGGCTTTGGCTATCCATACTTCGGGTGTACTCGGTAAGTTCTTTGCCGATGAAATTGAAAACGCCCCTAAAGGCCCGCAGATGGCGCTGGCCTCCGCAGGTGCGAATTCGCTGAAAGTGCTGCGTTATGCGGTCTTCCCACATGTCTTCCCAGCTTGGATTGCCTATGTGCAATACATCTTTGAACGCAATATCCGTACAGCGACGGTGTTAGGTATTGTTGGTGCCGGAGGTATCGGTATGGAGCTGAAAGGACGCTGGGACCTGTTCGATTATGACCATGTCGCCACCATTCTGTTGATTATTTTTATCTCTGTGGTGTTGTTGGAAGTCTTCTCACAGAAACTGCGTAAAAAAACGCTGTAATGCTTGAGTTATAAAAGGATAAGTCGATGAGTGAATCCAATTTTTCGTTGCCGAGAAAGTACTGGTTAAGAGCCTTGCAGAGAGTTCCTGTTGATGAACTAAAAGCGCTTGTAACCGATATTTTGGAGCACTATCAGGTTGCCTATAAGGCAATGCCACAATCGGGTCTCGGGATATTGCAGACTCAGGATAGCGCTATGCATGAGGCCTATTATCTTGCAGAGTTTCCTGTAGCAACCAGTTGGGTGGCGTTAACCGATCAAACTGGCAACGCCTTTGAAGGAGCCGCGCAGATTATGGACGATGATGAAAACCTTGCTTCCTTGTTGGCTGTATGCGATGCGGTGCTTGCCAATCAATTGATTAAGTTTGATGAAC
>CAZNML010000063.1:0-9638 GCA_964574275.1 uncultured Thiosulfatimonas sp.
GAAATCGCCTGAATCGAACCTTGTACATCGGCTTTCAGTACGATATTAACGTTCTGTACATCGCCTTCCGCCATCTTATTGAACATATTGTCCAACTTAGACTTCTGCTGACGAGCAATCTTAAGCTCTTTGAACTTACCTTGACGGAAGGTCGCGGCTTCACGTGCTTTACGCTCGTTATCGACGGTGATCATCTCATCACCCGCTACCGGTACACCAGAAAGACCTAGAATCTCTACCGGCATCGATGGACCCGCTTCCTGAATCGTTTGACCCGTATCACTGATCAAGGCACGAACACGTCCGTACTCCATACCACACAGTGCGATATCACCCTTCTTCAAGGTACCAGACTGAACCAGAACGGTAGCTACTGAACCACGTCCCTTATCCAGGCGAGATTCGATAACCACACCTTTTGCATGTCCCTCTGTCGGCGCTTCAAGCTCTAGCATTTCAGACTGCAGTGAGATCGCATCCAGCAGGTCATCGATACCCATACCTGTTTTCGCAGAAACTGGCACGAACTGAACGTCACCACCCCACTCTTCAGGTACCACTTCTTCAGCAACCAACTCCTGCATAACGCGATCCATATTGGCCGACTCTTTATCCATCTTGTTGACAGCGACAACCATACCAACACCAGAAGCTTTCGCGTGTTGAATCGCTTCTTTAGTCTGAGGCATTACACCATCATCCGCGGCAACAACGATAACAACTACGTCGGTTACTTCGGCACCACGTGCACGCATCGCCGTAAAGGCCGCGTGACCCGGGGTATCAATAAAGGTAACACCACCTTTATCGGTTGCGACGTGGTAAGCACCGATATGCTGGGTAATACCACCCGCTTCACCGTGTGCGACTTTCGCCTTACGAATGTAGTCAAGTAGAGAGGTTTTACCGTGGTCAACGTGTCCCATAATGGTCACCACTGGAGAACGGGTTACGGTGTCACCATGGTACTCCTGGTTAACAACTTCATCTTCAATGGTCACTTCACTGAAAGCGATCGCCTTATGTCCCATCTCTTCTACAATCAACATCGCTGTCTCTTGATCCAGGATCTGGTTAATGGTCGCCATGGTTCCCAGTTCCATCATCATAAACTTGATGATCTCACCGGCTTTAACCGACATCTGCTCAGCCAGTTCAGAAAGCTTAATGCTCTCAGGAATCTTAACCTCTTTAACCACTGGAGCTGTTGGTTTTTGGAAACCGTGCTCATTGGCAGCAGAAGCCACTGAAGGCGCCTTTTTAGGCTGATTACCCTTACGTTTTTTCATACGACGCAGGTTCTCTTCACCCAGAGATGCTTTCTTTTTAGGCGCGTCCTTCTTGCCTTTTGGTCCGTCAACACCGTCGTTAGCCTTGCGACTTTCATGGTGCTTCTTGTCTTTCGCCTTCTTGGACGCCTTGGAGTGATCCTCTTTGACCGGCGGTGGCGCCTGCACCACTGACTCTTCTACAACCAGCTTCTCTTCAGCTTTTGGCGCCTCTTTCTTAGGAGCTTGCGGCTTCTCAGCTTCAGCTTTCACTTCGACTGGTGCCGCCACTGGTTCTTCAACCACTGGAGCTTCTTCAACCACTTCTGGCTGTACTTCCTCTTTCTTAACGTAAGTACGTTTCTTGCGCACTTCAACGTTAACAGTACGTTTACCAGCGCCGGAACCAGAAGATAGGTTAAGAGTCTGCTTACGACGCAGCGTCACCTTCTTCGGTGCATCTTCACCGGTTTCACCATGCAGACTTTTTAGATACGCCAGTAGTGTGCGTTTCTCATCTTCACTGATGTTATCGTCCGCTTTTTTGTTTTTCACACCAGACGCATCCAGCTGTGAAAGTAGTTTATCTACAGAAAGGTTGAGTGTCTCTGAAAACTGTTTTATTGATACTTCTGCCATTACAACTCTCCCTAAACTTATTCAAACCATGGTGCACGTGCTTTGATAATCAAATCACCCGCCGCAGTTTCATCAAGTTCTACATATTCTAATAATTCGTCTGTGCCTAGCTCAGCAAGGTCTTCCTGCGTGATGATGCCGTTAGTCGCTAACTGTTTTGCCATCTCCGGCGTCATGCCTTCTAACGCCAGCAGGTCTTCAGCCGGTTCTGCCAATGCAGACTTCTCTTCATCCGCGATCGCTTTTGTTAATAACGCATCTTTTGCACGCTGCTTCAGTTCAGTTACCAACTCTTCGTCGAAGCCATCAATCTCTAACATCTCAGCCGCTGGAACATAAGCAACCTCTTCCAAAGTAGAGAAACCTTCTGCAACCAGTACTTCTGCAAAGTCTTCATCAATATCTAAACCATTAACGAAGGTCGCAATCTGATCTGCAGACTCTGTTTCATGCTTGGCAGCCATATCGGCGTCCGTCATCACATTCAGCTCCCACTTGGTTAAGTCAGAAGCGAGACGAATATTTTGACCGTTCTTACCAATTGCCTGAGAAAGCTGCTCTTCATTCACAGCCAGATCCATGGTGTGCTTATCTTCATCAACCATAATAGAGGTGATCTCTGCCGGTGCCATCGCATTGATAACATACTGAGCATCATTCACATCCCACAATACGATATCGATACGCTCACCGTTAAGTTCATTAGTCACAGCCTGAACACGGCCACCACGCATACCAACACAAGCTCCAATCGGATCTAAACGTGGGTCATTGGCGCGTACCGCTACCTTAGCGCGGAAACCGACATCACGCGCTGCCGCCATAATATCGATTAGATCGTCACTGATCTCTGGAACTTCAATCTTGAACAGCTCGATCAGCATCTCATTACAAGAGCGAGACATAAACAGCTGAGGACCACGTGGGCGGAAAGTCACTTCCTGCAAGTAAGCACGTACACGGTCACCAATACGGAACACTTCACGGTTGATCAATTCGCTACGCGGGATAACCGCATCCACGTTGTCACCCATATCCAGAATCACATCACCGCGATCAACACGTTTAACCTGACCGGTTAGGATCTCACCAACACGCTTCTCGTAAACCTCAACCACTTTCTTACGTTCCGCTTCACGAACTTTCTGAATAATGACCTGTTTCGCAGTTTGCGCACCGATACGTCCAAAATCAATCGACTCGATCTCTTCTTCGATAAACTCACCAACTTCAATATTTGGATCTTCATCAACCGCATCCATCTCACGGATATACCAGCCAACGTTGTCTTCGATCGCCACAGAGTCTTCGATTACTTCCCAACGACGGAAAGTTCTGTAGTCACCTGACTCACGATCGATCTCAACGCGTGCATCAATTTCATCATCATGACTGCGGCGTGTTGCGGTAGCTAGTGCCGTTTCAATTGCGTCAAAAATAATTTCCTCATCAACGCCCTTTTCATTTGCCATGATTTCAACAACGGCTAAAACTTCTTTACTCATTTTTCACTCGCTCTTAATACTTTAGAATTCTTTTATTGTTAAATTTCTACAACTAAATTGGCTTTATCAATCAAATCAAATGGAACCTCAAAAATCTCTCCGTCCACTTCCACTTCAATTGACTCATCGGTGACCTTTTTCATCACACCATTGATCTTTTTACGACCTAGAATCGCCATGGCCGCACGAACTCGAACCTTTTTGCCTTCATATTGTTTGAAGTGCTCCGGCTTAACCAAAGCGCGATCAAGTCCAGGTGATGACACCTCTAACATATAACGGTCTGAAATAGGGTCTTCAACATCCATAATGGCACTTAACTGACGGCTAATATCCGCACAGTCATCTACATTAATGCCACCCGCCTTATCAACATACACTCTTAAAGTTGAGTGACGACCTGCCGGTAGGTACTCGATAGCCCACAATTCAAACCCCATTGACTCAATGGTTGGCTTAAATAAATCTTCTAACTTCTGCTCTATTGTCACGCGTTATCTGTTCCATTTACTGTGATTTTCTTAAGTTTAAATAACAAAAAACCCCGTAAAAACGGGGTTTTTTAAAATTTAAGCCGACGTTAAAAATGAACTTTTAACGCCTCTTAAGAAGCTTTTTAAAAAATCTGCGAGAACAATACCCCTTATTTAAAATTTTGTCAAGCTAAACAGCTATTAAGACACATATTTTAATAAAAGATTAATGTGCGCTATCGTTTTGTAATTTAAGGAAAATAAGTGCCGTCATTAAGGCATCACTAAAGGCGTCGTGCTGGCCTAAATTTGGAATTTCCAGTTTTTGCAGAATATTGTCAAACGAAATATCAATATTTGGCTCAATACAGGAGCGTTTATATTTCTGCATGGCAAACTGATGATACATACCCGAAACCTCAATCTGCGGATTCGGCAAACCGATACCTAAATGTGGTTTGATAACTCTATTCACCATCGCCACATCAAACTCCAGATAATAACCCACCAGAGTCGCCCCACGAATGAATTCAAGAAAGACTTGCATCGCCTCATATTCATCAACATAGGAAGTTTCACTATTTTCAACGTCGAGATTGCGAATTTGGTGAATCGCGATGCTCTCGGCGGAAATATCCTCCGGCTGCTTAATGACCAGGTTTAAACTCTGACTGGTCTGAACCTCATTATTGATGATTTTTATCGCACTTAAAGTGATGATGCGATCTCTTTTCCTGTCCAAGCCCGTAGTTTCACAATCAAAACTGACGAACACCCCAGGTTCGACATCAAACAGATATTGATAAGACGGGTCTTTCAGTTGACGCTTGAGTTTATTGATTTGCGAACCTTTCAACCAGGCCTTGAGATTCTCTAGCATCACAACATCCCATCAAGCGCAAAATGATGAGTAAGGCGTTTCTTGAAGTCATCAACTACACTGAAACTCTGCTTCAGCAAATCCTGCTGCATATGACTCAGCTCGGATAGACGAATCTTGTTATCAGGCACCTCAACACCTTCGGCCAGCTGATGCAGCATCGACTCCAATCGTAAAGTATTCAAGAAGTTCAGTGTTTCCCCAAGTTCAATCCCAAACTCCTTATCGAACACACCAGCATCCATCAATGCCTTGATACGCCAGTGGCTATTGGTTTTCTCGATACCCTGCTCCAGGGCGTAACAGCGCACACCATGCACGATACTGAAAATACCGCCTTTTTTGATATCGATAACTTCATGGCCCGACTCAGAATCGGCAACCAGGCCGCCAAAAAAACCAATTGGCGTTTTAAAGCGTAGTACCGAAACCGCAAAATGGCGCAAGAAATTAGAATAACGTTCCTTTTCATCCTGCAAGCTTTGCTTGAGTTGTGCTAACCATCTTTCCTCACCAAACACTGTCTCGGCATCATATAAAATGGCCGCATACATAAAATTCTCTTCCGATGGGTTTTTAAACCAGTCAACCACCTTATCGGTAAAAGCTGACTGACTCATACGCCACTCTTTATTTGACAGCATGATGTTACCTGGGCATGGCGGGAATCCCATCTCCTGCAGAGTTGCGATAAAACTCGCCGCAAATTTATCCAGCTCGGCAAGCTCGCTCTCGCTCACATCATCTGCATAAATCAACGCATTGTCTTGGTCGGTGCGAATCACCTGTTCGGAACGCCCCTCACTCCCCATAACAAAGATACACACCTTATCTGCAAGGTGGTCTGGCAATAGAAAACCGACCAACTTACTAATCATCTTACGGTGCAATTCATTGACCAGTTTGGCGATATAGTGGGTTTTGATTCCTTTACGATTCAGATTGCCGATTAGACCATCTATCTGTTCACCAAGCACCACTAAATCAGCAACGCTTTGCGCCTGCTCAACTTTCAGCAATACCAGGCCTGACTGATTGGCAAACAGACTCATTAAATCTTTTTGATGCAGAAAGCCTTTATAACCCTGATCTCCTCGGACAACCAAACGATCAATCTGAAAACGCGTCATCTTCAACAACGCATTAAACAAGTAATCGAATTCATGCACCGTTTGCACTGGCTTGTTAGCCAAACCACCTAAAGTCAAAGATTCAAACCCCGGCTCTCTTTTGGCAATCAACTTTAGAATATCGGTTGAGGTGACAATGCCGATCTCCGAATCTTTGAACTCAACGATACAGGCATCGGTACGGTGCTTCACCATCAATTGAGCGGCATGGTGCAGAGTACACTCATCATTCAGAGAGACATAAGGTTGCAGTGGTGCTGAACAGACCGTATCCATCATCACCTCGGTAGAAGTCGCGGATTGAACTGCTTCGTGAATACGGTTTAGTTTTTCGACAATCGAGGAGTTGAAGAAGTGGGCAAAATCGTGATTCTGTTGAAACGCTTTGAGGAACAACCTTGCCGGCAATTTATAAGCAATGGCCTCCTCTTGAACCTCATACTGCGCCTGGCGCTCACTCTCCGATAAAATATCGGTATCACCGAAAAATCCGCGCACACTATATCTCGAAGTCACCTCATCATCCTGAACTTCTGCGACCCTGCCTTTGATTAACAGATAGAGCGATTTTTGCGGTTGTGGCTCATCAAATTTAAGCAAGGTTTTATGCGGCAGATAAACTACATCCATACTGTCGGCAAGCTCGTTTAACAATGCCTGTTCAAGTTGATCAAACGGGGGGATTTGCGCCAAAAAATCGCGCTGTTGAGTGATTGCCATATCTATCCAAATCAGTCATTATTATTAGTACAATCATACCCCGAAAAACCACGAATGGAATAGTAAAAACTTGCTAAAAAAACAGATAAAAAAAGATTGGTTAGGCAATAAAAAAGGGGGCATAAAGCCCCCTCTTTCATAACACGAAATAATTTACATTATTTACCGTGTGCTTTCGCCATGAACTCTTCTGTGTCACCGTTGTCACTTGTCATTTTACTGATAACAACCGTTACAAGAATCGCTACTGGCACAGAGTATAAAGCTGGGTTAACCAGTACATCTAAACCTAACATCGTTTTCAGTCCGAAGAACTTAGAGAACGTGAATAGTAGAGATAAAACTAGACCTGTTGCCATACCATATACAACCGCTTGGCTTGTAAGACCTTTCCACCAAACTGCAAATACTAGCGCTGGTGCGAAAGTTGAAGCTGCGATACCGAAACACATACCTACAAGCATAGCTACGTTTTCTTCTTTCAGCCATACAGACATTCCGATTGCTACAATCGCCAAGAAGAAAGCACCGAATTTAGCGAACTTAAGCTCTTCTTCATCGGTAGAGTTAGGGTTGATAACACCTTTATAAAGGTCATGCGCAAGAGAAGAGGTTGCAGAGATCAATAGACCTGCTGACGTACTCAACATTGCCGCCATCGCACCTGCAGCGATCACACCCATTAGGATTTGACCACCCAACATGTCACCCAGCATAGGCATTGTCATGTTCTTCGCTTTACCAACTTCACCAGCGGCAATCATTTTAAGTAGCTCAGGATATAGAGCGTACATAGCGATTAGACCAACGAAGAAGATCGCTGCGTAGAATACCGCTAGACCCCAGATAGTGATCTCAGCTGACTTACGCGCGTCAGAAGCGTTAGATACCGTATAGAACTTGATCAAGATGTGAGGTAGACCCAATACACCTAGGAACAGAGCAATAACCAGTGAAGCCTGGTTAGCGAAGTCACGCAGACCCACACCTGGCGTTACCGCAGATGGCGCATCAGTCATGATTGCACGAACCGCCTCAACTGCTTCACCAGGGTTAGCTGCCGCCGCTGCCGCTGCTACCGCCGCTTCATTAGTGGCTGCGAGCTTTGCAGGAACCATCATTTCAGATGCTTCAATTACACCAGCCGGGTTACCACCGAATAGGTGAATTACACCGAAGACAAGCAGGAAGATCATCGCACCGAACAGGATTGCACCCTGGATAGCTTGGTTATAAGAAGTCCCTTTCATACCACCGATGATTACGAACAACGCCATCAATGAACCAGTAACCAATACTGTTGGTAGGTAATCCCAACCAAGTAGCAGACCAAACAGGTGACCCGCACCAACGATCTGTGGAACTAGATACATAACACAAAGTACTAGAGTTGAAAGCATCGCAACAGTACGAATCTTAGCTGCATTCTCAGTGAAACGCGCGTTAAGAACATCCGCAACCGTGAACTTACCAACGTTCTTAAGCGGACTTGAGATGGCAATCAAAACCACAATCCATGCCGCAAAGAAACCGATCGCAAGCCACCAGCCATCAACCCCCATAAGAGCAACCGCACCGGCCACACCTAAGAAACTCGCCGCAGAAGCGTAGTCACCAAGCATTGCCATACCGTTAACTTTTGGCGAGATTCCACCACCAGCAACGTAAAAGTTAGCCGTGCTTCCAGTAGAACCACGGTGATAAAAACTGATCCAAATCGATAACGCGATACCAAGACCAACGATAATTAGAGCTACTAAATTTTCCATTAATCGTTCTCCTCAGAATCCATTTTCTTCAAATACATACGAGTAATGACCACACCACTGATGATGACCACTAGTCCGCCCCAAATCGCCAGCGGCATACCCGCAATTGGCGTTGCAGCAATGTCTTTGAAAGTTGCACTAACCATCAATGCAATTCCAAAGTACAGAACTGTGTACACAGCTAATAACTTAGCTGAGAACTTCTCTTTACTATTCACAATATCTCTCCTCATTGAGACAATTTGTAATGAAACCTGGCTTGAGCCAGTTTGAACACTCTCTTCTTATTCGCTAGGTACACCTCTCCTGTGACACCTCGAACTAACAACAATAGTTTTAGGGTGTTTATAGAAAAACTGCAGAAATAAAAAGAGATCAATCTCTGTATTTCACCTTGTAAATCAACAAGATGAAAAACAGAAATATTCGGATTAACGCACTAGGACGTTATTTCTTTTTCTGGAACTGCTCCAAGATACCCGGATCTTCAAGTGTTGAAGTATCCTGAGTAATCTCTTCACCTTTAGCGATCGTTCTAAGCAGACGACGCATAATTTTTCCAGAACGGGTTTTTGGTAGGTTGGTACCAAAGCGAATATCATCCGGTTTCGCAATGGGTCCAATTTCTTTGGAGACGTGCTCACGCAGCTCAGCAATCAGAGCTGCACGCGCATCGCCTTTTGGAATATCAATATTCAGCACCACAAAGGCTGCAACCGCTTCACCTTTAACATCGTGAGGGCGGCCAACAACCGCCGCTTCCGATACCTGCGGATGAGAGACCAGAGCGGACTCAATTTCCATGGTTCCTAAACGGTGACCGGAAACGTTGAGAACGTCATCCACTCGACCCAGAATCCAGAAGTAGCCGTCATCATCTTGATAGGCACTGTCACCAACCACATAGTAGTTCGGTTGGCTTTCAAGCGGGAAGTAGGTTTTCTTATAACGCTCACTGTCGCCCCAAACATTACGGATCATTGATGGCCACGGCTTCTTGATAACCAGCAGGCCACCCTCGCCACGACCCAGTTCATTGCCCTCTTCATCAAGAATGGCGGCTTCAATACCCGGCAGAGGTTGAGTACAAGAACCCGGTTTTAGCGGTGTGACAGGGAAAGGGGCAATCATATGTGCACCGGTTTCAGTTTGCCACCAGGTATCGATGATTGGACATTCGCCGCGACCGATAACATCGTGATACCACATCCAGGCTTCAGGGTTGATTGGCTCACCCACCGTACCCAGCAGACG
>CAZNML010000063.1:9738-10808 GCA_964574275.1 uncultured Thiosulfatimonas sp.
TCAAACATCCACTCATTGGTCAGGTGGGCATTCAACAGGTAACCGGCCGAGCTGTGCTGCACCCCTTTCGGCGTTCCAGTAGAACCAGAAGTGTAAAGCAGGAACAGAGGATCTTCAGCATTCATAGAGACCGGTTCATGATAGTTGCTCATGCCCGCTTCGGCTTCCATCCAGTCGATGTCACGCCCCTCTTTCATGCTCACTTCATCGTCGGTACGCTTGTAGACGATAACCTTCTTGACATGATCGCAGCCCTTCTCCAAGGCCTCATCAACCGCGGTTTTCAGAGGAATGGTTTTGCCGCCACGACGACTGCCATTAGAGGTAACGACCAATTTAGCATTCGCATTTTCGATACGGTCACGCAACGCTTCTGCCGAGAATCCGCCAAATACCACCGAGTGAATCGCACCGATGCGGGCACACGCCTGCATGGCGATAAC
The DNA here is from genome assembly GCA_964574275.1 of uncultured Thiosulfatimonas sp. Classification (GTDB taxonomy): domain Bacteria; phylum Pseudomonadota; class Gammaproteobacteria; order Thiomicrospirales; family Thiomicrospiraceae; genus Thiomicrorhabdus. Next base: position 10,182 of record CAZNML010000063.1, read on the forward strand.
CGCCTGCGGAATCATCGGCATATAGATAATGACACGATCGCCCTTCTCAACACCTTGAGCGGTCAAAGTATTGGCAAAACGACACACTTGGTCGTGCAGTTCTTTATAGGTATGGTGTTCGACATCGCCCTGATCACCCTCAAAAATAATGGCTAATTTATCACCCTTATTATTTTCAATGTGACGGTCGATACAGTTATAAGAGACATTAAGCTCACCATCGGTGAACCATTTGTAGTGTGGTGCGTTAGACTCATCCAAGCCAACGGTGAAAGGTTTTGTCCAGTCCAGCTTCTCTTTAGCCAAATCAGACCAGAAACCAACATGATCTGTAGAAGCTTTATTACGCATCTCTGCCAGCATATCGGCATTGATTGAGACACTCTGCTTAGTTTTCTCGGTTGGTTTAAAAAGTCGTGTTTCGGTTAAGATCGATTCAATATTAGACATGGCGTCTCCTACAATAATTATTCTAAATTGAGACAATCGCAGAGACGAATATGAGATACAAAAGCAGCAATACTCTTGATAGATAAGAGCATCAAAGGTCGGTAACTAGGCTTTAGCACCGCGGCTTTGTATTCAACATCGCCTTCGTGCTAAAGTCTCCTAATTATATTAGGATAC
>CAZNML010000064.1:0-10676 GCA_964574275.1 uncultured Thiosulfatimonas sp.
CCAGTGAAGGGGTGCGGCCTAAACTGCCTTGGAGTAAACACCTGCCGTGGATTGCCGAGAATCCAGAGTGGATCAAGCCGATTATTGATTGCCTGCAGGCGGACCCGAGTCCTTATGTCAGAAAAAGTGTCGCTAACCTGTTGAATGATCTGTCCAAGGAGCAGGCTGAGTGGGTACTGAATCTTTTCAGTCAGTGGAAAAAGCAGACCCCGATGCCAGCAGAGAGCCGCTGGATTATGAAGCATGCGTTGCGTACTCTGCTGAAGCGGGGTGATGAGTGCGCTCTGCAGCTGGTGGGCTATAGTGGCATTGGGCATGTTAAGCTTGATCGCTGGCAGTTGGATAATACGGTTGCGATGGGCAACAAACTGCACTTCAGCTTTCAATTGCACGCCAAGCAGTCGCTGGGACTGTTAAGGGTCGAATATGCACTCTACTTTTTAAGAAAGCAACAGCAGGCGCATCGAAAAGTCTTTAAAATAGCCGAGTCGGATTACTCTGCCTCTGAGAAGTCGTTTAACAAGTCGCATGACTTCAAAAAGATTACCACTCCTCAGTATCAGCCGGGTGAACATTTGCTGGAGCTAATTATTAATGGACAGGTGGTTAAGAGTGACCAGTTTACCCTGCTTTAAAAATTAAATTAAAACAATGGATTACGATTGATACCTATAATCTATCAAAACTCGGATTTTGTGGTGGTGGATAAACCCGCCGGACTGAATTTCCACTCAGAAACATCGCCAGGCCTGGTGGTACTGCTGCAACAGCAGCTGAAGATTGAGCAGCTCTATCCGGTACACCGTCTGGATAAGATGACCTCTGGACTAGTGATTCTGGCACTAAATAAAAAGACAGCCCAGGCATTTCAAACGCTGTTTGCCGAACGCAAAGTGGAGAAGTTTTATCTGGCGATCTCCGATCAGAAGCCGAAAAAGAAGCAGGGCTGGGTTAAAGGCGATATGCAGCCTGCACGTCGTGGCAGTTGGATGTTAACCAAAAGCAAACATAACCCAGCAGTGACGCAATTTATCAGTGTGTTGATTCAGCCGGGTGAGCGACTTTTTTTATTGAAACCCTTTACCGGTAAAACCCATCAGTTGCGGGTGGCGATGAAAAGTTTATCGGCACCGATCTGTGGTGACCAACGTTATGCCGAGGCTGAAAAGGCCAAGCAGGAGGATCGAGGTTATCTGCATGCCTATGCGATCCGTTTTGAGCTGTATAATACGCCTTATGAGTTTGTTAAGATGCCACAACAGGGGCAGCGTTTTATAGACACGCACTGCCAGGCGTTAATTCAGGCCTGGTCAAACCCGTGGGAATGGATTCCCAGCAAAGCCTAACCCGTTATTTATTTGCAGTTTAAGATTGAGAATTTTATGGAACAACAGCCAGCCCAATTTTGGGAGACAAAAACCTTAGATGAGATGACTCAGGCGGAGTGGGAGTCGCTGTGTGACGGCTGTGCTTTGTGCTGTTTGACCAAACTGCAGGACGAGGACACGGAGGAGATTATCTACACCTCGGTGGTATGCGCCTATTCGGAGACCTCAACCGGTGCCTGTACCGACTACGCCAATCGTTCGGTTAATGTGCCGACTTGTGTGCAGCTGACGCGTGAACGGGTTGCTGAGTTTGACTGGTTACCGGAGAGTTGCAGTTACCGTATGATCTATCATGGTCAGCCGTTGCCTGAGTGGCATCCGCTGATTACCGGCAAGCGCAGTTCGGTCAAGCAGGCGGGGGTCGGTATTGCTGCTATTCCGGTGGTGGTCGATAACGGTGAGCTGGATTATGAAGACTATGTCATGGAAAAGCCATAATCGATCCGTTACATGCTCAGTGACAGGGTGGTTAATAGTGCAAATGCCGATTAAGTGAGGAATGCGAATGCAACAGTTTTTTTCTGGGTTTAATCTGCCGAGTCTTTCACTGCCTGTGAAAGCGCTGTTTACCGGTTATATCTTAGTGGCCGGTTTTGGCCTGATTATGGCGGGAGCGCAACTGCTGTTGACGCACGGCATGGCGGATGGCAAGTTAGGCTTGTCGGTGGACGATATTGTTTACAGTTATCACGGCAACCGACAAAACTCCACACTGGAGAGTAAATTGAATGGCTCCATGCAGCCGATGGCGACGGAGGAGCAGCGAATGACCATGATTGAGTGGGTGCGTGCCGGCTCACCGGAGTCGCAGTGGATACCTGCTATTAAACCAATTGTTGATGCCCAGTGTGCTGCGTGTCATGCCAGTATGCCAGGCCTGTCGAGTTTAGCTACTTATGCCGAGATGAAAAAACGGACTGAAATCGACAGCGGAGTGTCGGTAGAGGGGTTAACCCGATCTTCACATATCCACCTGTTTGCGATCGCTTTTGTTTTCTTTTTTATCGGTTTGATTTTTTCTTTGGCCGTTGGCATTAATCGTTGGCTTAAAGCGCTACTGATTTTTATGCCGTTTGCTCTATTAATAGTTGAAGTGGCGGGGTGGTGGCTCACCAAAATGAACCCCGCTTTTGCCCCTCTAATTATGTTTAGCGGAGTGGGCTACAATTTGGCTGCGGCGATTATGATGCTGATTGCACTGTTTCAGATGTGGGTGTTACCGCTGAACGGGCAAAGTTATGATGACAACAGCTGGCAAAAGCAGGGCGAATAGATCTTAGAACCTATTACAGATAGATTGTTAAGTTTGATGATTTTATTGGATTTTTATCTCATTTCTTCTGTCGTAAAACTTGATTTGAATCAAGTTTGTTAGCGACCGCCTCAAAGCCCTTACTTTTACTAGTATATTATCGGATACCAACTTGAATGGAATCAAGTTAGCATTAATTTCCAAATCAAAGGTGATGGACTATCAATGGAACTGGACTTGCAGGATGCAATCAATTTTGATCATTTGCCAATCGTTTTATGGTCGCTGGATGTCAATGTCAATGCTGCCAATATTCGCTTCAGTCAAATTCACTATATCAATGACAGTGTCAGCCGCATAACCGGTTGGTCTCAAGCGCAAATCGAAGACGATCCGGACTGGTGGATCAGTCATATTCACCCAGATGATGTTGAACGGGTGTTAACCGAGACGCGTCGTTTATTCAAACAGTACTCAATTCAGTTCGAATACCGCTTTCAGACACGTTCAGGTGACTATATCTGGTGTCAGGATCACGCCTATGTGGTTGACCGCACTAAAAACAGTTTTAAGGTGTTTGGTGTCAGTAAAGAGGTGACGCTTTATAAAGAGCTGCAGTCACAGCATAGCGAGTTAAGTACGCTGTTTGACAGTGTCACCGATGCGGTACCGGTTGGCATGCTGTTGTTCCAAGATAAGATTATTCATGCCAACCCTTTGGTTGAAAAGATTACTGGTTATACCCAGGACGAATTGATGGCGATGCCGGTATGGGAACTGCTCAAGCCAGAACTGCAGCCGGCATTTAAAAACATCGCCTTGAAGCGCCTGCAGGGCTGGCTGCCAACTCGCCATTACACCGATATTCCGGGTGCCCTCAAAGACCAAAAACAGGGGGTCTGGGAGCTGCATATCTCCAGTGTGGATCTCGATGGTCGCCCGGCGGGTGTCATGGTGATGCTTGATAAGAGTGAGCATTACGGTTTACAGAAGTCGCTGAAGTTGCACTCTGAAATTTTGGCGAATAGCTATGACTCCATTTTTGTTTTTAAGATGAGTGATAAAAATATCATCTATGCCAATAAGAACGCCCACCGAAGTTTAGGTTATGAGTCTAACCAGCTAATTGGTGTGAATTTGCGAAACATCATTCATCCACTATCCTGGTCAGAGAAAAGCGAACGTATCAATCAAGCGTTGCATAAAGAGAAAAAATGTAGCATTGAGATTGAGCAGCTAAAAAATGATGGCACCGCTTTGGCGGTTGAGACCAATGTGGTGGTGCATACCTGGAGCGGGGAGGAGATCGCGGTTTGCGTCGCCAGAGACATTTCAGAACGTCTCCAGTATGAAAAACAGCTGACATTCTCCAATGAACTTTATAATTTGCATGCCGGGATCAATCAATTGATTACCCAGGTGAGTGATCGTGAAGAGCTGTGCAGAAAAGTGGCTCAGGTCATTATTGAACACTCCTCCATTGATGCAGTGTGGACAGGCCTGGTGGATTGGGATGAGAACCTATTAACGGTTAAACAGAGCGCGGGTGCTATTGCGTCAGAGTTCAAGCAGAGTGTATTTCCTCTGCTGGTGGATGCACAACAGAGTGCTCAGTCGGCGATAATAGCGCCTGTGCAGGCGATTAAAGAGCAACGAATTGTCTATACTCAGGCTGAAGACCCATTGCTGCAGTCGGTTTCTGAACAGCCGATGGGTTATGCCGTCTCCATTCCTCTGCGCCAGTTAGATCGGGTCGTTGGAGTGTTAAATTTGTACTCTGAGCATGAGCGTTTTATTACGCCGGAAGAGCATCAGTTACATCAGAGTATTGAACAGGATTTTCACTTTGTCTTAAACCGTTTTGATGAGCAGATGGAGAGCCATCTGTTTTTCGAGAGTGTTAAGCAGAGTCCGGACTGGATGATGATTTGTGACCATAAAGGGCGTATTGAGTTTGTTAATGACAGCGTGCTTGAAACCAGTGGTTACAGTCGAGAAGAGTTGATCGGTCAAACGCCAACGGTTTTCAAATCGGGACAGCATGATAAAAAGTTCTACCAGAAGTTCTGGAAAAAGATCTCCAAAGGTGAGCCGTTTAGTGAAGTGTTTACCAATAAAACCAAGCGCAATGAGATTTTTATTCTGGATGAGACGGTCGTGCCGATTCGTCACTGCCATGGCTATAAATTTGTCTCTTTGGGTAGAGACATCAGTAGTGAGATTGAGCTGCAAAACGAGCTGTCCTATCTCTCTTTTAACGACCCGATTACACAGACCTATAATCGCGGCTTTTTGATGCAGGAGCTGCCGCAGATTCTCAGTCACGCTTCGAGGCAACAGACGTTTCTGGCTCTGATTATGGTGGACATTAAAAACTTTGCCATGATCAATGATACCTACGGCTTTGAGACCGGCAATGAGATTCTAAAAAAACTCAGTAAACGTTTTATTAAACGGGTGACACAGAATGATATGGTGGCGCGTTTTGGTAGTGATGAATTTGCAGTCGTGATTCAAGATCTGGAGTCGATGGAAGCGGCTTATACCTTAGTTGATACCTTGCTTTCGGCATTGACCAAACCGATTAAACTGTCAGAACATAAAGAGAAGATTCAGTTAGGCGGTGATTTTGGGGTGGTGACCTTCCCGGATGGCGCCAAGAGCGTTGATGAATTAGTTCACAATGTGGATTTGGCTTTAGCCAAAGCGAAAAAATCGACTGAAAACAGTGTCTGTTACTACAAACCGGGCATGAATGAAGAGGCAAAACAGTATCTGAGCAAACACAACGCCTTGGTTAAAGCCGTGAAAAACAGCGCGTTTGAGCTGCATTATCAGCCCTATTTCTGTGCTAAAAGCGAACAGTTCTCCGGCTTTGAGTCGCTGGTGCGTTGGAAAAGAGATGGCGAGCTGGTTTATCCGAATCACTTTATTGATGAGCTGGAATCATCTGGTTTGATTCTAAAGGTAGAGAATTTTATTATCGAAACCGTGTTCAGTCATATGGTGCAGTGGCAGCCACGTTTTGCCTTGAATCAACGTGCCGCCATCAACTTGTCTCCGGTCAATTTCAAGCATAAAGATCTGTTTGAACGGGTTGAAAAGCTGGTTTCCAAAACAAATGTCAACCCGCATCATGTTACTTTTGAAGTGGTGGAGAGCGTTTTTGTTGAGGATAAAGAGTACGCGCAGACGGTGTTTAATCAGTTACGCGCCTTAGGTATCGAGATTGCGATTGATGACTTTGGCACCGGTTACTCCTCCTTCTCCTACCTGCTGGATCTGCCGGCAGATTACCTTAAAATTGATATGTCTTTTGTGCGTAAAATCAAGACCGACGATCGCGCTTTGGCGATTGTAGAGGGCATTATTGATATGGCGCATAGTCTGGGGATGGAGACCATTGCTGAAGGGGTGGAGGATCTGGAGACTTTCAGGTTGTTGAGACTGATTGGTTGTGACCTGATTCAAGGTTATTACAAAGCGCGGCCTATGCCTTGTCGTGATTTTGATCAGTTTATGATAGATAATGCCGCTGGTACGGAATAGCCAGATTGATGGCAACAGTTTAGAGGCGATAATACTCAAAAAAAAGGCCGTCATAGACGGCCTTTTTTGATTAATTCAGCTCTGTTAGTGCTGGTGTCCGCCTTCACCGTGTGCATGGCCGTGTTCAATCTCTTCTGCTGTCGCCTCACGCACGTTGATCACTTCAATATCGAATGTCAGCGCAAGGCCGGCCAAAGGGTGGTTACCATCCACCGTCACCTGATCACCATCAATTTCGGTGACTTCAACTGAGTGCATACCTTGTTCAGACTGAGCTTCAAACCGCATACCCACCTCAATGGACTCAACGCCTTGAAACATCGCTGCGGGTACCGTCTGTACCAACTGCTCTACACGTTCGCCATAGGCTTCAGCAGCCGCAACAGTGGCGGTGAATTTATCACCTACCGTTTTACCCGCCATTTCCTTCTCCAAACCCGGAATCAGATTGTTGTGGCCATGCAGGTAAGCCAGAGGGTTACCGTTTGAGGCATCTAAAGTTTCGCCGGTTTCATCGGTCAAAGTGTATTCGAATAGACCGACTTTATCGTTTTCAAGATTCATAATTTCTTCCTAATTTGAGAGTTCTAATTCCTTGTTAATCAAGTATGATACAGGGTGTATTATCAAACTGCGAATATTTAGAGGACAATTTATGCTTTGGTTAAAGATGTTTCACATTCTGTTTATGATGTCTTGGATGGCGGGTATTTTCTACCTCCCAAGAATTTTTGTGCACTTTGTGGAGGGCAAGGAGGCCGGTCAGAATGTGGATCGTTTAGCGATTATGGCTAAGAAGCTGTATGGCTTTATGACTATTATGATGATGCTGGCCATTGGTACCGGCATCTGGTTGTGGTTAGCCTACGGCTTTTCGGGCGGCTGGTTGCACGTTAAAATTCTGTTTGTGGTTCTGCTACTGGCCTATCATATGTGGACCAAAGCCCGTATGAAAGAGATGCAGGAAGGTCATCTTGATCACAGTGGCGTCTACTATCGCTGGGCGAATGAGATTCCGCTGCTGTTAGCAGTTGTGATTCTGATTATGGTAGTGGTTAAACCTTTCTAATCCAGAAACCTAGTCAGTGGGTAAAAGAGTGTTTAAGATGGTTTGAACACTCTTAGATCAATTCGGTTTTGCGATGATTAAACACCCGGACATCAAATTACACTTCAGGCTGGCGCCTCCAACGGAGTCGCCGGTTTTTTTACATCCCAAGGTAACACCACTGCAACAGCCGTTGCTCGGTCCTTTTGTCTATAACGCCCAGGGGACTCTGGTTGCTATTCATGAAAATCAAGCGCATCTTTCTTCTGATCAGGGTCAAAGTTGGCAGGCCTGCCGCATTTTTTCATCCGATGAGTTCTATATTGGCGATTCACGCTCTCTAATTTGCTTAGACTCCGGTGTGTTGATTCTGTCGTTTGCCAATGTCGGCAATATGCACTTTAACTGGCGTCGTAAAGCTAATGCGCCGACCAAAAACAGTTTTTTGTATCACTATATTGTGCGAAGTCTGGATGGGGGCAAAACCTGGCTGGCACCGCAGAGAGTTCAAACGGGCTATGCAGCGGCCAGCTCCACCTTAATACAGTTGCAGAGCGGAGAGGTGGTGGTGGCGGCTCAGAACCTGGACTACGACAATGCACGTCACTATGCCTTAACTCTGGTGTCAAACGATGAGGGTGAGAGCTGGCAGGCCAGTAATCGACTGGATATTGGCGGACGGGGGCATCATGCCGGCTGTTATGAAGGCACGTTGCTTGAGTTGCAGAGCGGGAGGCTTTGGTACTGTATTCGCACCAATCATGACTGGTTGTGGGATGCCTACTCGGATGATAGAGGCTTAAGCTGGTTAGAGAGCCAGCCAGGCCTGTCTGCTTCCAGTTCGCCGCCGATGTTAAAACGTCTGCAATCCGGACGAATCGTTCTGCTTTATAATCAGCTTTATGCCAAAGGTGAAACCCATGTTGGCAGACGAGCAGGCCTGTTCTCCGAGGTGGCGGCGTCATGGATGCGTGAGGAGTTGTCAATCCGCTTTTCCGAAGATGATGGCGGCAGTTGGACACCACCGGTGGTGATTGCCGCCTGTAAAGATGCCTGGCTGGCTTATCCAATGGTGTTTGAGGCTGAGCCCGGAGTGTTATGGATTACGACTCTGCAGAGCGAGTTGAAGGTGGTGCTTAAAGAGCAAGATTTTATCTAAAAACCCAATAGCAGTGTGTCAGCCCAATAAGAATTCAGTATCGTGCATTTAATTAGTTGCAAATGAAATCAACTATCGAGCTGCAGCAGCTTATTGGTACGGATCATCGAGGCGATGGCGTTGACATAGACCTGCTTACGGGCAGAGTAGGGCTCAAGGCCGTGAACCAACGTCAAGCCGTTCAGCGGTTGATTCTGCAGTCTGGCCATACGACGAGCATCGCGCAGAGGTTTGAAAGCCGGATGCGAGTTCAAGGTCAGCATATAGCTTTTTACCGATGCCAGCGGTGTGCTGAATTTTTTCACTTCGTGATGCTCACCTTTGGGACGGCGCAACGGCACCAGACCACAACCTTGCGTAAAACACCATTGACCAAAAAAGTTCAGTGCCTGTGTGGCAAAGCGTGAGGTTCCCCAGGAGCTCTCATTAGCCGCTTGCGCCAGTGCCAATGAAGCGGGAATGATATCGACTTTTTTTAGCAGGGTGAGTTGAGTTAATGGCGTGATTTCAGTGTGTTTTAAACGGTAACGTTTGACGAATTTTTTCACATTGTTACGATCAACCGCACTCAGATTTCTAAAATCTAAAGATTCAATATAGTGGCGCTGCTTCAAGATCGAGGCGTTGGCCTGCATGATATAGGGCAGCATATAGTCGAAAAAGGCCGACTTCTTCTGTTTAACATCCTGATACTGGGCAAAGTCGGGAATGGCGGCCGGCGAATTGGCACTGTGCGCACTGTGAATACTGGCGAATATCAGGCCTGCCAAAATGAGCGGGCAACTCAGAAAAAATTTGTTAAAGGATTGAGTAAACATGACCACTATTTTAGTGGGCATACAGCGTTTTTGCCAATCTTTACGGCAATTATATTCCAGAGACGTTAGATTCTTTTAAGCAGTCTTAACTGAGCGGGTGATTAAAATGCTGCCAATAAGGATAGGCAGAGCGCCGAGCAGTTGTGTCCAGGTTGGTGCCTGATGCAGAAAGAGATAGACCAGAATAAGGGTGATCAGTGGCGAAAAGGCGAACAGGGCATTGACCTTGGTAATGGGCAGTCGGTGCAGCGACTCAATCCACAGCAGTTTAGCGACAATAAACACAAACGCCCCGATTAGAAACAGCCACAGTAGCTGGGACTCCACCATTGACCAGCTCGGCTGCGGTTCAAGCCAGGTCGCCAACAGGAAGACAATCGGCAAGGCAACCAAGCCTCTGACCAGTAGGATGGTTTCACTGGAGACGTGTCGGCGTGCGCGCTTTTGATAGAGGTTGGCGATCGGTGCCAGCATGGCAGCGAACAGAACCAGCAGGTCGCCCCAATTCATCTTTAGATCTTGCGGAAACAGAATAATCAGTGCACCGAAGGACATCAAAACCACTCCAGCCAGATGGATTCTATGCAGTTTTTCACCTGCGCTTCGCCCTAAAAACAGATAGCTGAACAGCACCTGCAGAAACAGGATAATCATTACATGACTGGGAGAGGTAAACAGCAGGGCGACAAAAACCAGAGTAAAAACGGTAGTGATGTAAAAGCTGGTTAACAGCAGATCCCGATAAGCCTGTCTGCGTTTCAGCTCATGAGTTTTGCGGCGCACCAGTACCCAAAGTGTCAGTAGAGCGGTGGCGATCAGCAAGCTAAACAGATAGGCGTGCAGGGCACCTAAAGCACTGACGGTAATCAGTGCCAACAGAGGGAAGGCGGCTTCAATCACAGACAGTGCTATGACATAGGCCTCGCCTTGATGCTGTTTAGAGATAAGGTCTGTTTTCAAATGCGTCGAACTTGCCTAAATTACAGTGATAGTGTTTGAAATCATGGTATGAGTGTTGAATATCATAATTTAACATATGCTGTCTGGCTTGCGTTGACCAAGTTTGCAATCGATCTAATTGTGTTAAATGTTTTTGCAGTGCATTTAACCAGGCCTGGTGATTATTTCCGGGCAGAATTTCTCCGGTTTGATCAGCCATAATCAAGGTTTGCGGGCCACCGACGTCTGACACCAGGCAGCCGGTACCACTGGCTTGAGATTCCATGATGACCTGACCTAAGGTATCGGTCATTGACGGAAAGATAAACAGATCGGCAGAAGCGTATAGTTGGTAGAGGCTATGGTCTCGAATTGGCCCTAAAAAATGGATATTAAACGGGTGAACTTTTTTGGCCAGTTTACGATAGCGACCTTCTCCGATAAGAACCAGGTCGGCCTCAATATTCGGGTTTTCCCGCATAAACTCCTGCCACAGCTCGATAAGAAATGGCACACTCTTTTC
>CAZNML010000065.1:0-10632 GCA_964574275.1 uncultured Thiosulfatimonas sp.
CATGTCTAACCAGCGTTTCTGGGAACCAGAAATGAAGCAGTACATCGACGACTGCCTAAAAGGTGAAGAAGGTCCTCTAGGTAAGCGTTACAACATGCGCTGGGTTGCTTCTATGGTTGCCGAAGTACACCGTATCCTAATGCGTGGTGGTATCTTCATGTACCCTTACGATAACCGTGATCCATCTAAAGCTGGTAAACTTCGTCTAATGTACGAAGGTAACCCAATGTCTATGATCGTTGAACAGGCTGGTGGTGCTTCTTCAACAGGTCGTATGGACATCATGGATGTGGCACCTCAAGGTATCCACGACCGTGTACCAGTTGTACTTGGTTCTAAAAACGAAGTTGCTAAAGTTGTTGCTTACCACTCTAAGTAAGCCTCAATAAAGCACCGACTTTTTAAACACCCGCCTTAGCGGGTGTTTTGCTTTTGACTCAAAATTCAAAATCAAATTTATTTAAGGAAAAAACAATGGGATATTCAGCAGTTCCAGCCGGTAAAGACGTGCCGAATGATGTAAACGTAATTATCGAAATTCCAGCTTTTGCAGCGCCGATCAAGTATGAAGTAGACAAAGACACCGATTTAGTATGGGTTGACCGCCTACAGGGCTCAACCCTTTCTTACCCGGCTAACTACGGTTACATTAACGACACCCTATCTGATGACGGTGACCCGGTAGACGTATTAGTTGTGACTCCACACCCTCTTATGGTGGGTTCTGTGATTCGCTGCCGCCCTATCGGTATCTTCAATATGACAGATGACGGTGGTCAAGACGCTAAAGTGATCGCTGTGCCGGTTGATAAGCTTTCACCAATCTACTCAAAAATTGAGAAGGTAGAAGACATTCCTCTACTAAAAGAGCAGATTGAGCACTTCTTCAGTCACTATAAAGACTTGGAACCTGGTAAATGGGTTAAAGTTGATGGCTGGGGTGACGTTGATGCCGCTCGTGAAGAGATTCTAAACGGCGTAAAAGCCTTTGAAGCTAAAGCTTAAGCAATAAAGCATTTTGCTTGATTCAAGCCCTCTACTTTAGAGGGCTTTTTTGTTTTTACTGCCTTTAAAAACAACCACTTCCTCTCCATTCCAGACAACTCAAAGACGCCCTTAAAAAAGCATTAAATTCTGGTATAATGCCCGGCAATATTGTTTACAGAAAAACTGAGAGTTCATAATGGCTGCAGAAAAGCGAGATAAGCAACTTAGAGCGCGCGTTAAATTACTTGGCGGACTTCTAGGTGGAATCATTGAAACGCAGGTTGGAAAACCGGTTCTTGATGGCGTTGAAAAACTACGTAAAGGTTATATTCAACTTCACGAAAAAGAAGACCCTCAACTTCGTGCCGAGTTAACGGAGTTCATTGAAGCGCAATCTGCTGATGACTTAATCTTGATTATTCGTGCATTCAATATCTACTTCAGCCTGGTTAACCTGGCTGAAGAGGAACATCAGTTCCATGAGCGTCAGAGCCAGCTGAAATCTGACGGTCCTTTATGGGAAGGTTCGGTACTTAAGACCATCGAAGAGTTCAAAAACCAGGGGCTATCCGCCGACCAGGTACAGACTTTATTGAACAAACTGGATTACATCCCGGTTTTCACTGCCCACCCAACCGAATCAAAACGTCGTGCGGTCATGGAGAACCTGCGTAAAATCTTCCTGACTCTGGGAGAACTGGACGAAGCTGAAGCTTACAACAACCCTTACGCACAAGAAGAGATTATTAAAAAACTTCAGTATCAGATCCAGGTTCTATGGAAAACCGATGAAGTCCGTCGCAGCAAGCCTACGGTTGAAGATGAGATCCGCAACGGTATCTACTACTTCCGTCAGTCGCTATTCACTGCGGTACCAACCGTCTATCGCTATATGGAGCGCGCCCTGTCTCGCTTCTACCCGGAAGACAATGTTAAAACACCTAACTTCCTAACCTTTGGTTCATGGATTGGTGGTGACCGTGACGGTAACCCGTTTGTGACTCACCAAACTACTGTTAAGGCGCTACTGTTACAGACTCGTTCGGCGCTGTATGAGTACCAAAACCGAGTATTCGATCTTAGCCACAAGTTGACTCACTCCAAATACATCAGCGATATCAACCAGGAGCTGTTAAACAAAGCCACTATCGTTGACTCTGATCTGCAAGAAGCGGTGTTTAAGAAGCGTCCAGAGCGTTTTAAAGACGAGCCATACCGTCGTTTCCTATACATTATTCGCGGCAAACTGCAGCAGAATATCAACTATGTTGAAGCCAAGCTGCAGGGTACCGCAGGCGCAACCAAGTCCTCTTTTGCCTATGTTTCAGAAGACGAACTATTAGCAGATCTGCAACTTATTCACAGCTCTTTATGTGAGCACGGTGATGAAAATGTTGCCAATGCGGATCTTCAAGATCTAATTCGCCTGGTGCAGACTTTTGGTTTCTACCTAATGCGTCTGGATATCCGTCAAGAATCCAATGTACACACTGATGCGGTGGCAGACCTACTGTCACACCTTGGTGTTGACTACGAAGCGCTTTCTGAAGAAGACAAGATCTCACTACTGGCTGAGCACATCGCCTCGGCAACCATTATTGATACCAAGCACGTTGAACTGCAGGACATGACCAAAGAAGTGCTGGAAGTGTTCAATGTCATTCGTGAAATGCGTAAAGAGATCAGTCCGAAAGCATTCAACAACTATGTGGTGTCAATGACACACGAAGCCAGCCATGTAATGGAAGTCATGTTCCTGGCACACCAGGCAGGCCTGGCAGGATTTAATGCTGGCCAGCCTTACTGCGATATCGAAGTCAGCCCACTATTTGAAACCATTGAAGATTTGAAACACATCGTTCCAGTTACTTCGGCTCTGTTTGACAATGCCACTTACCGTGACATGTTAAAAGCCTCTGGTAACCAGCAAGAGATTATGCTGGGTTACTCGGATTCCGCTAAAGATGGCGGTAACCTGTCCTCTTCCTGGAGCCTGTATCAGGCACAACAAGAGATCATGGCGGTGGCAGATGAGTATCAGATCGACTGCCGTCTATTCCACGGACGTGGTGGAACAGTTGGACGTGGTGGCGGACCAACTCACCACGCGATCCTGTCTCAACCTACAGGCACCGTTCGTGGATCGATCAAGTTCACAGAACAGGGTGAAGTACTTTCATACAAATACAGCAATGCGGAAACCGCAATGTATGAGCTGTCTCTAGGGGTAACAGGCCTGATGAAAGCCAGTACTGGACTGGTACAGGAGACACCGAAAGACAATCCTGAATACCTGAAAACCATGGAAAAACTTGCCGCAGAAGGTGAAGCGAACTTCCGTGAACTGACAGACCATACGCCTGGTTTCTTCGACTTCTTCTATGAAGCAACACCGGTAACCGAGATCGGTCTACTGAACATTGGTTCACGCCCATCTCACCGTAAAAAAGGCAACCTGTCCAAGTCATCGATCCGAGCCATCCCATGGATCTTTGGTTGGGCACAAGCGCGCCTGACCTTCCCTGCCTGGCAAGGAACCGGTTACGCTTTAGATAACTGGATTAAAGAGAATGGCGATGCGCAACTCAAAGAGATGTATCAAAACTGGCCATATTTCCGCGGTTTCTTAAGCAATATTCAGATGGCGCTGTTCAAAACCGATCTAAAAATCGGTGCTGAATACAGCAAACTGGGACGCAACCAGGAGCAAGCTCAAAAAATCTATAACCTGATTGCCGAAGAACATATGCGCTCTGTGCAGCATATTCTGGATATCTCAGGTAATGAATATCTAATGGCGGAGACACCGACGGTTGCCCTATCTCTAAACCGTAGAACCCCATATTTAGAACCGCTAAACAATATTCAAATCGCTCTGTTAGCGCGTTACAAAGCTGAAAACGCCACAGAAGAGGACGAACAACTGTGGCTAACCCCATTGTTAAACAGCATCAATGCCATTGCGGCTGGGATGCGTAATACGGGTTAAACCACTGGTTGATTCGCTTATAAAAAAGCCCTGCGGTCCACCGCGGGGCTTTTTTTTTACGGGATTGAACAATATCAAGTATAATGTGCAACTTAATTTTTTAATTCGCAGTTTGAGTCCGCATATGTAAAGACTCTTGCTGAAAATGGTGATCCCATTTAATCGATCTGTAGTGAGAATTATGCAAGTAACGCTTTTAAAATGTAAATTACACCGTGTAACCGCAACCCACGTTGAACTGGATTATGAAGGTTCTTGTGCGATTGACGGCTACTTAATGGACACCGCGGGCATTCGTGAATACGAACAGATTCAGATCTATAACATTAATAATGGTGAACGCTTTACCACTTACGCAATTCGTGCTGAAGAGCACAGTGGTACCATCTCAGTAAACGGTGCCGCGGCACATAAAGCCAATCCAAATGATTTACTGATTATCGCCGCCTACTCTTCAATGAGTGAAGAGCAGGCCGATCAGTTTAAACCAAAGCTGGTCTATGTGGATGGCGACAATAAGATTACGCACACACGCAACACCATTCCGGTCAAAGTCGCCGAAGCCAGCTAGCAGGGCTGCCGACCGATAAGAACTAAAAAAGCCGCTTTTCAGCGGCTTTTTTTATTTAATTTCGGAACGGTTATAGGTGGAAATCAACACCTCCACCCGGCGGTTTTTAGCGTAGGCCTGCAAACTGTCTTCATCAATCAGCGGTTTAGTATCCGCCAATCCAATCGACTCAACCTGGTCTGAACGTACCAAGCCTTGATCCAGCAGCTCGACAATCACACTCGCCGCACGCGCACTCGACAGCTCCCAGTTGGAAACAAAACGCCCGCCCGCAACCGGTCTTTTATCCGTATGACCGATCACCTTTAACACAATATCACGCTGACCAAAGCCTTCAAAATTGGCTAGCATGGCGGCAAACTCCGGCTTTAAATCCGCGCTACCGGTATCAAATGCGATCTGCTCCGGAAAGGTGACTCGAATCTGATCGGTATCCTCATCATACTCAATATTGATCGAAGACTGGCTGCTGTCTTTGGCGAAGGTTTCCAACAAACTTTCATACAGCGGATACAGATTTTCAATCTCGGTCTTTTCGACATCCTTCTGCTCTTGATTGGCTTTTTGGGCAAGCGAATTAAAAAATTCCAACTGCTCCGGCGTCATCGGCGAACCATGCGTTAAAGCCTCGGTTAAAGACTCCACCACTTCGGAGTACTTGGGAATATCAACGGTTGACATGGCAAACAGCAGTACAAACACCGCCATTAACAGTGACATTAAGTCAGCAAACGTCATCAGCCAAGCAGGCCCTCCCGCCTTCTTAGGCATCCTCTTCAACCTTTCCTGCACCGGTCAGGTATGGAGCCAACAGATCACGCATGACCGCTGGGTTATGGCCCTGCACAATACTGTCGACGGCCTCAATAATCACCACCTGACGATAGGACTCCTCTTGCGCCCATGACTCAATTTTGTCCGCCATCGGCAAGGCAAACAGGTTGGCAATCATTGCTCCATACAAAGTGGTCAGCATCGCCACCGCCATCGCCGGACCGATACTGGCCGGATTATCCAAATTCGCCAACATCTGAATCAGACCGACCAGGGTCCCCATCATTCCAAAAGCGGGCGCCGCCTCACCAATCGCACGAAATACACCGGCACTGGTTGCCGCCCCCTCTTTCAACAGGCGGTTTTTCTCTTTTAAAGTTTGCAAAATCAGTTCGTGTGAGTAGCCGTCCACCATCATGCGCACCCCACTCTGATAGAACTCGTTGTTGACATCGTAGCCCTGCATCGCCAAATTCCCTTTTTGACGCACCAAACGCAGTAGATCTTCAGTCATATCCACAATCTCATTCAGATCGCGAATGCCTTTATCTACTTTTAATACTCTGAATGAGGTGCCGATCGCCGAGAAGTTCTCTTTCATAGAGAAACGGATCATCGTGGCAGCAATGGTACCACCGACCACAATCATCAGGCCTGGGATATTAATAAATAGAAAAATGGACGAGCCGAGGGTCATCGCGAGTACAACAATGGTAATCCCGGTAAACAGACCGATTAACGTTGAAAAACTCATGAAGCGAAGACTCCTTTAGAAAAAATTACATATAGTTACTTAGTTAAGCAAAATATTATCCAATAGTCGAGTAGAACCGAGTTTTGCTACGGCAAGAATAACAAAACCCGAGTCCTCGACTTGAGAAGGCAGCAAGGTTTTGGGGTGCACCACCTGAACATAATCTACCTGACCAAAACCCTCTTGCAGCAGCGTCTGCTTAGCTACCTCGGCCATAGCGGAAAAATCGCGATTACCCGACTCAAGCGCCACCGCCAGATCCTGCAGAACAGTATGCAACTTAGGCGCAATCTGACGCTGCTCTGCCGAGAGATATTGATTACGTGAGCTCAAAGCCAACCCATCATCGTCACGCCCAATAGGCGCTCGAATCAGCTCGATTGGCATGGCCAACTCTTCCACCATCTGCGCAATCACTGCGAACTGCTGATAGTCTTTCTGTCCAAATACAGCTATATCAGGCTGCACCATATTAAACAGTTTATTGACCACCGTAGTGACACCATCAAAATGCCCCGGACGGCTGGCGCCTTCCAGCAGCTCCGTTAAGGCCGCCGGCACCTTGACCATAGTCTGATTCTGTCCATGGGGATACATCTCTTCAACCGCTGGGCAAAACAGCGCACTGGCATCAGCCGCCATCAACTTCTGTTGATCCGCTTCAAAGGTACGCGGATAACGGTCAAAGTCCTCATTCGGCCCAAACTGCAATGGGTTAACAAAAACACTCACCACCACTCGGTCGCAATGCTCAAATGCTTTGCTCACCAGACTCAGATGCCCGGCATGCAGATTGCCCATCGTCGGCACAAAACCGACCTTTAAGCCCGCCTGTTTCCACTGTTTGACCTGCGCTCTCAGCGCCGCCACCGTTTCCAGAGTCTGCATAGCTAGCCAACCTCATGACAAGCTTGAGGGAACGCTTGGCTGTTAACAGCCTGCACATACGCCTCGATTGCCGCCTGCACCGAGTCCGCTTCTGCCAAGAAGTTCTTGCTGAATTTAGGCGCTTTACCCACTGTTAAGCCCAGCAGATCGTGATAGACCAATACCTGCCCTGAAGTCGCGACACCGGAACCGATACCAATCACCGGAATCTCCAGCTGCATGGTAATCTCTTGCGCCAAAGCGCTCGGCACACACTCCAGCACCAGCATATCCGCCCCGGCCTTTTGTAGGGCAACCGCCTCTTTCAGCAGGTTTTCAGCCGAAGACTCATCGCGACCCTTGACCTGATAGCCATACTTCTCAACCGACTGCGGCAACAGCCCTAAATGCCCACACACCGGAACTCCCAGGGCTGACAGCGCCTCAACAATCGGCACAATACGCTCGCCTCCTTCCAACTTAACCATATTGGCGCCGCCCTCTTTCATCAGTCGCGCTGAAGCTTGCAGTGCCTGCTCTAAACTTGCATCACTCATAAATGGCAGGTCGGCTATACACCAAGCCTGCTGGTTGCCGCGCTGTACCATCTGCGTGTGATACACCATCTCATCCACAGTCACCGGCAGAGTGGTAGCATGTCCCTGCACCACCATGCCCAATGAGTCGCCAACCAAAATCACATCGACACCCGCCTGCGATACCCAGTATGCACTGCTGGCATCATAGGCGGTCAAACAGGCAATCTTCTCACCATTGGAGTACTGTTTTTTGAGTTGAGAAAGAGTTTTACGCATGGTTATTCCAATAACTTAAATTCTATGAGATATGAGTGTAACAAGAAAAAATTAGCTGAGCGGGAATCTGGACAACTAAATCAGACAGTTTGCCAGGGTACAACAAAAGTGGTTTCAAGCTGTTTGATTAAATCATCAACCGAACACAACCCTGGAATCACCAGGCCTGGTGAAATCTCCTGCAACGGCAACAGTACAAAATCACGCCCGGCGATCTCCTTATGCGGTACCGTTAAACGTGAAGTTTCAATTATTTGATCATCAAACAGTAAAATATCCAGATCAATCAGACGCTCACCCCAGTGACGTTTTTTCACCTTGCCCTGCTGCTGCTCAATCGCTTGCAGAGTATCCAGCAGAGTCACAGGAGTAAGCGAGGTTTGCAACTGGCAGACCGCATTAACGAAGTCCGGCTGATCCTGCGGGCCCTGAGGTTTAGAAGCGTATAAGCTTGAACTTTTCAGCAGCTGCGTATCCGCCAGAGCGGCCAGCGTGGTTAACGCCGATCGAATCTGTTGAGCCGGATTGTCTAAATTACTGCCTAAACCAATATAGACCGTGTGCAGTGACGACATTAGCTTTCAGCCGACCCACTGCTCGACTTGGCACCTTTTTGCGAACGTTTACGATAAAAGTTGCGATTACGACGGCGACGTTTTGGCTTATCGGTTTTCTGTAATTTATTGGCAAAGGCGACTTGATCAACCGGATCTTTCTCCTGATACTCAGTCCACCAGTCAAACAGCTCAGCCAGTTCTGTTTCACCAGCCGCAACACGTACCCCTAAAAAGTCATAGGCGGCGCGGAAACGCGGGTGCTCGCGTAATTTTTGCGCCTTATTGCCGTAACGTTTAGACAGACGGTGCTGCAGATTCCAGATATCACGCATCTGCGCCGTAAAACGCTTCGGAATCGCTGTACGTTTAATCTGCTGCTCAATGACATCATTCGCTGCCGCATGAAACGCATCCTGAGGCGGCAGGCCACTGTCCAAATGTACCTGTTTTCTTTGCTGCATCGACTCCCACAGCATCGCTGAAAACAGGAACAAAGGATTCACACTATTGCCGCTGCAAATACGCTGATCGGTACGCTTTAAAGCCTATATCACTATAATGCGCGGAAAACCTTCCGACTCCTGCGACAATACCTGCTCCGTTAACGGGAACAGGTGAGTGAACAGATCAAAATGACGCAGTTTTTCAAACACTTGAATCGCCACGCCACTGTGAAACAGTTTCAACACCTCTTCAAACAGACGTGCATTAGAGACGTCAGCAAACAGGTGAGCCAGCTCAGTAATCGGCTTCTCGGTCTGTTTTTCAATATTGAAACCCAGCTTGGCCGCAAAACGGATGGCTCGAATCATACGTACCGGATCTTCACGATAACGCGTCACCGGGTCACCAATCAGGCGCAGCTCACCCGCATCAATATCATCAAGACCACCGGTGTAATCCACAATACTAAAGTCACGAATATTGTAATACAGCGCATTAACGGTAAAGTCACGACGCCATACGTCTTCATCGATGGTGCCGTAAACATTGTCACGTACTAAACGCCCGGTTGCATCAACCTCGCGCGCCGTACCGCTGTGTTTACCATTACGGCCGAAGAAATCCTGGCGATTTTCACCATCACCCTGACCTCGAAAAGTCGCCACCTCAATCACGGTTCTGCCAAAACGCACATGCGCCAGACGAAAACGGCGGCCAATCAGCTGACAACGACGCTTAAACACCGCTTTAATCTGATCCGGCTCGGCATTGGTCACCACATCAAAATCTTTAGGCTCCAGCCCCAATAACAGATCGCGTACACAGCCGCCGACCAGATAAGCATCATAACCCGCTCTTTTCAGGCCATAAAGCACATCTAATGCTGACTTATCAATGTCTTTGCGAGAGATGCCGTGCTCGCTACGAGGAATGATGGTTGGGGTGACCCCTTCCTGATAATAACTGGGATGTGAAGCAGGTTTGCTCTTAGAAAAAAAGGAAGTGATTTTACGAATAATTCGTTGCATATAGTGCCGTAGATTAGCCTCAAAAATTTACACACCATTTTAGCGACTTTTGCCCTAAGTTCAAAGCATTACCGCTCCAGATTTGGGCTTTAGGTGCTTATTTAATCGGTTTTTTTGCTCCAACAGGCTCAATTCACCGATTTACACAAATTCAGCCGTCGTTAAAACTAGAATAAAAATTCTAGAATAGTTATTCTAATTTAAGTTACAATCAGTTATAGATTAATTTTAACAGTGGACGATCCATGGCCTTTTTACATAGCTCCGAACTGAGCAACGTCAAGCTCAAAGTGCTTAACAGCGCTCTGCAACTCTTTGTGGAAAAGGGCTTCTTTAACACCTCTATTCCAGACCTGGTCAGACACTCCGGCGTCAGTACCGGATCGATCTATCACAGCTTTAAAGATAAACAGAGCATTGCAGAGCTATTAATGCACACCCTTCTGCAACAGGTGGAAGTCGAGCAACAGCAGATTCTGCAGCAGTACCAGTCCAGCTGGGACCGCTTCTATCAACTCAGCAAATGGATGATGGACACCGCTGAGCACCACCCCCATGCCATGCAGTTTATTCTTAATGCTCGTCATAAAGAGTTTATGCCCGACACTCCGCCGATCTGCTCTGCCAAACCCTTTATGACTTTACGCGACGTCATTCAGCAAGGCATGGACGAAGGTGTTCTGCAGAGGATGGACGTCATGGTTGCCGCAGCCAGCTGCTATGGCGGCGTGTTAAGATTGATTCAACTTGGGCTGGACGGCTTGCTTGAGCAGC
Source organism: uncultured Thiosulfatimonas sp. (assembly GCA_964574275.1). Taxonomy (GTDB): domain Bacteria; phylum Pseudomonadota; class Gammaproteobacteria; order Thiomicrospirales; family Thiomicrospiraceae; genus Thiomicrorhabdus. Next base: position 10,561 of record CAZNML010000065.1, read on the forward strand.
CGCTACCCAGCTATCTGGACGAAATTACCCAAACTTGTTGGCACAGCATTGCCGTTGATTAAATAAGGAAAA
>CAZNML010000066.1:0-4157 GCA_964574275.1 uncultured Thiosulfatimonas sp.
CGATGACAAGGCGCTGGAGGTTGCGGATTATCAGTTACAGCCCAGCGAACGCGACCTGCCGCCCGCTGAACCCGCAGCAGGCAAAGGGCAGACACCCGCCGCCCAAACACCAACAGCAAAGACCGAGCCGGCCGGAACCCTGTCGCATGTTAAGGTTGGCAGTCGTCAACACGCCAGCTCAACCATGCCGATTATTGAGCACGGCGACCTGCCAACTTTAGACCTGCTCGATCCGGTGCCTGAGTATGAAGAGGGCTTTAGCGAAGACGAACTCAAGGCGCTGTCTAACCTGCTGGAGCAGCGTTTATTGGAGTTTGGCATTACCGTTAAGGTGGAGTCGGTGCAGCCCGGTCCGGTGGTGACCCGTTTTGAGATTCTGCCGGCACCGGGGGTCAAAGTCAGTCAGATCAATAACCTGGCGAAAGACCTGGCGCGTGTGCTGTCGCTGCAGTCGGTGCGTGTGGTCGATGTGATTCCGGGAAAAGCTTTTGTTGGTATTGAGATCCCAAATGAAAAACGTGAAGTAGTCAGTTTCCGTGAGGTGATGACCTCGGATGAGTTCCAGCGCTCGGTATCGCCGCTGACAGTGGCTCTGGGTAAAGACATCGCCGGTAAACCGGTGGTGGCCGACATTGCTAAAATGCCGCACCTGTTGGTGGCGGGTACCACCGGTTCCGGTAAGTCGGTTGGAGTCAATAGTATGATTCTGAGTCTGCTGTATAAGAGCCGACCGGATGAGGTGCGCCTGATTATGGTGGATCCGAAGATGCTGGAGCTGTCGATCTATGAAGATATTCCTCATCTATTGACGCCGGTGGTGACCGATATGAGTGATGCCGCCAATGCGCTGCGCTGGTGCGTATTTGAGATGGACCGCCGTTATCAGTTAATGGCCAAACTGGGCGTCAGAAATATTGCCGGCTTCAATATGAAAGTCAAAGAGGCGATTGAAAAGGGTCAGCCTCTGATCGATCCGCTCTATCAACAGGCCGCTAACTTTGGCCATGAGGAGGGTGAGCAGCCGCCAACTTTGGAACCGCTGCCGTTTATTGTGGTGGTGGTGGATGAGTTTGCCGACATGATTATGGTGGTCGGTAAAGAGGTGGAGCAGCTGATTGCGCGTATTGCTCAGAAAGCGCGTGCCGCCGGTATCCACCTGGTGCTGGCGACACAGCGTCCATCGGTGAATGTCATTACCGGTCTGATTAAAGCCAATATTCCGACTCGTATCTCCTTTATGGTTAATACCAAGATCGACTCACGCACCATTCTCGATCAAGGTGGGGCGGAGCAGTTGCTCGGCATGGGGGACATGCTGTTTATGCCGCCGGGTTCCGGCACGCCACGTCGTGTGCATGGCGCCTTTATGACCGATGAAGAGGTGCATCGCGTGGCGGAGTTTATTAAGACACAGGGTGAACCGCAGTACCTGGAGGCGATTACCCAGTCGCCATCCTCTGAAGGTGGTTCGGACGGGGTGGAAGATGCCGAGCAGGATCTGCTGTATGATGAAGCGGTCGAGTTTGTGGTGCAGGGGCGTCGAGTATCGATCTCTTCTGTACAGCGTCGTTTTAAAATTGGTTATAATCGCGCGGCTCGTATCGTTGAAGCGATGGAGGCGGCCGGAGTGGTGTCACCGATGGGCAGCAATGGTAACCGTGAAGTACTGGCACCCAAGCCACAAGAGCAGTAAGAGTAGTTAGAGAATCCTTATGAAACAATCGTTATTATCACGTCTGTTTAACGCGGCGTTAAGCAGCAGTTTAGTGCTTTTGTTAGCCGTTAACTCTCAGCAGGCCTGGGCGGAACCGGCGTTACAGAACTATGTCAATCAACTGCAAACCTTCAGCGCGCAGTTTGAGCAGGTGCAGCCCGATGAAGAGCGCTTTACTCTGAATGAGGCCAAAGGCTATTTCAAACTGCAGCGTCCGGGGCAGATGCTTTGGGTCTATCAGCAGCCGGATTCGCAAAAAATTGTGGTTGATGGCGTTAATTTGTGGGTGCAGGATGATGATCTGGAACAGATCTCCGTGCGCCCAATCAATGATATTAGAGCTGAGATTCCATTAAGCTGGTTACTGTATGACGAGCGTATCGAGAAGCGTTTCCATATCTTGCAGGCGGGCGAGCGTCGCGGTATGCAGTGGTATAACCTGGCGCCTAAAGAGGCGACCTACTTTCAGAGTATCGAGATCGGTATGGCAGACGGCCAGATGCGCGAGGTGTGGATGTATCAAAGTGCCGACAATATCACCAAGGTGCGTTTTATCAATATCAAAGAGAATCAGCCGCTGTCGCCATCGGAGTTTCGGGTAACGGTGCCGGAAAACTATGATCTGGTTGGTCAGGCCGAATAAGGTCGAGCATGAGTCTTTATCAGCCACTCTCTGACCGCCTGCGTCCGCAAACCCTGGAGGATTATGTCGGCCAGCAGCATCTATTGGGTAAAAACCGGGCGCTGTCGCGTATGTTTGATAGTGGCAAACTGCACTCGATGGTGTTTTGGGGGCCGCCCGGAACCGGTAAAACCACTCTGGCGCGCCTGATTGCCAAGCAGTCGGATCTGCAGTTTATCAGCCTGTCAGCAGTTTTGGATGGCGTTAAACAGGTGCGTGAAGCGGTGGAACAGGCGCAGCTGCACCGTCAGCAGTTTCAGCAGGGTACTCTGCTGTTTGTCGATGAGGTGCACCGTTTTAACAAGGCGCAGCAGGACGCGTTTCTACCGTTTGTAGAAGATGGAACCTTTGTATTTATTGGTGCTACTACGGAGAATCCGTCGTTTGAACTGAATAACGCTCTGCTCTCTCGGGCGCGTGTCTATGTGCTGCGCTCTTTGGAAGAGGAGGAGCTGGCCGATGTGCTGGAACGCGCCATTGAGTTGATCTCCACTGATCTGCAAGACTCAACCGGGCAGAGCTTTGAGGTAGAGGCTGAAGCCAAAACCCTGCTGCTGCAGGCGGCCGATGGCGATGCGCGCCGCTTGCTGAACTACATCGAGCAGGCAGCGGATTTTGCCGAACCGGTTGCAGGCAGTGAAGATCAGGCAGGCCTGCTCAGATTAAGCATAGAAAACTGCAAAGAGGTGGTGCAGGGCGGCGTGCGCCGTTTTGATAAGGGCGGCGAAGCTTTTTACGATCAGATTTCGGCCTTGCATAAGTCGGTTCGCGGTTCTGATCCGAATGCGGCACTCTACTGGCTGGTCAGAATGCTGGACGGTGGAGCCGATGCGCGTTATCTGGCGCGGCGCCTGATCCGTATGGCCAGTGAAGAGATTGGCAATGCCGACCCGAAAGCGTTGCAGCTTGCGGTGAATGCGGCGGAAGCCTATGAGCGTTTAGGTTCGCCCGAGGGGGACCTGGCGCTGGCGCATGCGGCCAGTTATCTGGCGGTGGCACCGAAATCGAATGCCGCCTATATGGCGTATAAAGCGGTCTTGGCTGATGTGAAAGAGCATGGCTCCTATGAGGTGCCATTGCATCTGCGTAATGCGCCGACCAAATTGATGGCGGATCTGAACTACGGTGAAGGTTATCGTTATGCGCATGATGAGCCGGAGGCGTTTGCCGCCGGTGAGTGCTATTTTCCGGAGGAGATGCCGGAGCGCGACTACTATCAGCCGGTTGATCGTGGTCTGGAGATTAAGATCTCCTCGAAGATGGAGCACCTGCGACAGCTAAACCGGCAGGCAATTTATAAACGCCGCAGTTAGCGCTGTTTTTATTTTTTAAGTAAGGGATCGATATGACAGGACTGGCTTGGTTGGCGATTGCCGCGGGGGGCGCTCTAGGTGCCGTATCGCGTTTTGCCATGTCGCATCAGGTTTATCAGTGGTTCGGGCGTGATTTTGCCTGGGGTACGCTGTCGGTCAATGTATTGGGTTCGTTTGCCATGGGGCTGTTGGCGGTGCTGCTGGTGGATAAAATCGGTGCTTCCAATGAGTGGCGCGCCTTTATTATGGTGGGTTTCTTGGGCGCTTTTACCACCTTTTCGACCTTCTCTTATGAGACCATGCAGTACATTCAGGTCGGCGAGATCAATAAGGCCTTTTTGAATGTGGTGCTTAGTGTCGTCACCTGTCTGGTCGCGGTCTGGCTGGGCATGCTGGCGGCGCGCCAGCTGTAGCGATTGAGCGACTATAACAAACGAAAATAACAAAC
>CAZNML010000066.1:4257-10605 GCA_964574275.1 uncultured Thiosulfatimonas sp.
TATGGGCGCTGTCCAAGGTGCGTCGTGCCGATGGTGCGCGTGCCGGCGGTTATATCGGGGCGGATAAAATCATGCAGCAGATGGCCGACGGGGTTGCCCGTAAACGTGTTGGTTTGAAACCTTTGGGCAAGATGCCGGTGCGTGACGGTGCCGAACTGGTGGATGACCAAGGCAATGTGATTGGTATGGTCACCAGCGGTAGCTTTGGTGTGACCGTGGGTGCCCCGGTGGCGATGGGTTATCTGCCAACCGAGTTGGCAAAAGAGGGCACACAGGTTAAAGCGCTGGTGCGTAATAAACAGGTGGAAATGCAAGTGGTTAAACTGCCATTTGTACAGCAGAACTATTATCGAGGTTAGGTGCGGTTTTGAGTATTAAAAACTCAACAGGCCTGATCAGATTGACAAACATTAAGTGAAACAGATTCGAATTAATCAAGATCTTTTAGATTTTTAGGAGACAACAATGAGCGATATTAAATTTAGTGAAGAGCACGAGTGGATTCAAGACAATGGCGACGGTACGGTAACCGTCGGTATTACCGACTTTGCGCAGAAGCAGTTGGGTGACCTGGTGTATGTTGAGCTGCCGGAAGTGGACAGCGAGATTGAAAAGGGTGATGCCATCTCGGTGATTGAGTCGGTTAAAGCGGCCAGTGACCTGTATGCGCCGGTCAGCGGCACCATTACCGAAGTTAACGAAGCGCTGGATGACGAGCCGGAGCTGATCAATGAAGATGCGATGGCAAACTGGATTATGAAGGTAGCGCTAGACGATGCATCAGATCTTGACGATCTAATGGATGCCGACGCTTACCAGGCGTGTATCGAAGAGTAATCAGTAACAAAATCCAAAAGTTTCAATGTCGGGGACCACTATGACTCAAACCACTTTTTCTCAGTTGGCTAATTTATCTTTGGATGAGTTGCAGCAAAGTGAATTTTTCAGCAAGCGCCATTTAGGCCCGGATGATGACGAGCAGCAGGCGATGCTGCAGGCGTTGGGTCTGAACTCACTGGATGAGCTGGTGGACAAAGTGGTGCCGGAGTCGATCCGTCGTCATCAGCAGATGGCGCTGGATTCCGCTCTGACTGAGCATCAGTCGCTGGCTAAACTAAAAGCCATTGCCGGTAAAAACAAGGTGCTGAAAAGCTATATCGGTATGGGTTATTACGACACCCTGACGCCGCCGACCATTCAGCGTAATATTCTGGAAAACCCGGCGTGGTATACCGCTTATACGCCATATCAGGCGGAGATTTCGCAGGGCCGTCTGGAGGCGATGCTTAATTTCCAGACCATGGTCTCTGACCTGACTGGCCTGGAGCTGGCGAACGCCTCGATGCTGGATGAGGCCACCGCCTGTGCCGAAGCGATGACGCTGTGTCAGCGCATGAGCAAATCCAAAGGCAAGGTGTTCTTTGTCGCCGATGACTGTCATCCGCAGAATATTGAGGTGGTGCAGACCCGTGCCGAGCCGTTAGGCATTGAAGTGGTGGTCGGCAACCCGGCCGATGGTATTGAGCAGTATGATCTGTTTGGGGTGCTATTGCAGTACCCGGGAAGCTACGGGGATATTGTCGATTTCAGTGAGTTGATTGAGCAGGCGCACGCTAAAAAAGCGCTGGTGGCGATGTCGGCCGACCTGCTGGCATTAACGCTGTTGAAAACACCGGGAGAGATGGGGGCGGATGTCGCCATCGGTAATACGCAGCGTTTTGGTGTGCCTCTGGGTTACGGTGGACCACACGCCGCCTATATGGCAACCAAAGACGCCTTTAAACGCTCTATGCCGGGGCGTCTGATCGGGGTCTCTTTGGACAGCCGCGGCGAGAAAGCCTACCGTTTGGCGCTGCAAACACGTGAACAGCATATCCGTCGCGAGAAGGCGACCAGTAATATCTGTACCGCGCAGGCGCTGTTGGCGGTGATGGCCAGTATGTATGCGGTCTATCACGGTGCGGAAGGGCTGACCAAGATCGCCTATCGTGTGCACCGTTTTACCCAGACCTTTGCAGCAGGCCTGGCGAAACTCGGTTTTGAAATCCAAAACCAAAGCTATTTTGATACTCTGAAAATTGCTACACCGGCTAAAGCAGAGGCCATTTTGCAAGCCGCGGTCGACGCTGGCTATAACCTAAGACTGATTGATGGCGACACTTTAGGGGTCTCATTTGATGAAACCACTACGGTAGAAGATATTGAAGCGCTATGGCAGGTGTTTGCCGGTGAGCAGAGCTCTGAACTGTCGGCAGCGGAACAAGCTGTGGATAAGTTGTTGGTTATTCCAAACGAGCTGTTACGCACGACCGAGTTTTTAACGCATCCGGTATTTAAAGAACACCGTTCCGAGACCGAGATGATGCGTTATATGCGTCAGCTGGCGGATAAGGATCTGGCGCTGGATCGCGCTATGATCCCGCTGGGCTCCTGTACCATGAAGCTGAATGCGGCCTCTGAGTTAATGCCGGTCTCCTGGCCGGAGTTTGCCAATATTCACCCGTTTGTGCCGCTGGATCAGGCGCAGGGTTATCAACAGCTGTGTGCAGAGCTGGAGCAGATGTTGTGCGCCACCACCGGTTATGATGCGGTCTCATTGCAGCCCAACTCGGGTGCGCAGGGGGAGTATGCAGGGCTGCTGGCAATCCGTGCTTACCACCAGAGTCGTGGTGAAGGCCACCGTAATGTCTGTCTGATTCCGGCTTCAGCGCACGGCACCAATCCGGCTTCGGCGCAGATGGTCGGTATGAAAGTGGTGGTGGTTAAAACTACGTCACAGGGTGAGATCGACATGGATGATCTGCAAGCCAAGCTGGAGAAACACTCGGAAAATCTGTCGGCGATTATGATCACCTACCCATCAACGCACGGTGTGTTTGAAGACAACGTCAAGACTGTGTGTGAGTGGGTGCACAATCACGGCGGTCAGGTCTATATCGATGGTGCCAATATGAACGCCATGGTTGGGGTAGCGGCACCGGGTCACTTTGGTGGCGATGTCTCGCACCTGAACCTGCATAAGACCTTCGCCATTCCACATGGCGGCGGTGGTCCGGGTGTCGGACCGATCGGTGTCGGCAAACATCTGGCGCCGTTCCTGCCGGGTTACGCCGTGGTTGAAGACAGTAATGAACCGCAACACGTCGGCGCGGTCTCCGCGGCGCCGTGGGGCAGCGCCGGCGTACTGCCGATCAGCTGGAGTTATATTGTGATGATGGGGCGCGAAGGCTTATTGGAAGCCACCGCCACCGCCATCCTCAATGCCAACTACATTGCGCAGCGTCTGGCGCCGCACTATCCGATTCTTTATAGCGATGCCAATGGCCGAGTGGCGCATGAGTGTATTATCGACCTGCGTCCGATTAAAGAGGAGGTCGGCATCACGGTGGACGACATTGCCAAGCGTCTGATCGACTACGGTTTCCACTCGCCGACTATGTCGTTCCCGGTGGCGGGGACGCTGATGATCGAGCCGACCGAGTCGGAATCCAAAGTGGAGCTGGATCGCTTCTGTGATGCGATGATCGCTATTAAAAAAGAGATTGATGACGTTGCCAGCGGGGCACTGGATGAGGACGATAACCCACTTAAAAACGCACCGCACACCGCCGATTCGGTGATGGCCGATCAGTGGAACCACAGCTACTCGCGCGAGTTGGCTGCCTATCCGGTAGAGAGTCTGCGTCAGGTTAAGTACTGGTGTCCGGTGGGTCGTGTGGATAATGTTTACGGGGATCGCAACCTGGTTTGCTCTTGTCCGCCGTTAAGTGATTATGAAGAAGGGGAGCAAGCATAATGAGACAGTCAATTGTAATCAGTGTATTGGGTAACGATTCACCAGGCCTGGTGGAATCACTTTCGGAATTGATTGTGGCGCATCAAGGCTGCTGGGTTGAGAGTCGCATGGCGAGTCTGGCGGGCAAGTTTGCCGGTCTTCTGCGTGTTGCCCTGCCTGCCGAGCAGGTGGAAACCTTTAAAAAGGCACTGAATGACGCCGATGAGTTAGGTTTGAATGTGATGTTTGAAGAGTCGAGTGAGCTGGCTCACAAACCGAAAGAGAACCAGTTCCAGATCGAGCTGATCGGGCAGGATCAACCGGGGATTGTTCACCGCATTTCAGCAGGCCTGGCGCAGATTCACGCCAATGTGGATGAGCTGCATACTGAAGTGGTGGAAGCCACCATGTCGGGTGAACAGCTGTTTAAAGCCGATATTCGTTTGCACATTGCCGCTGAGATCGATGCCACCGAGATTCAACAGGTACTGGAAGAGTTGGCGAATGAGCTGATTGTCGACATTGAACTGGTTGATGCCGACAGCTAAATCCCTTGCCGTAAAAGCACTTAGAAATGTTAGAATAGCCCGCAGATAAATACGGGCTATTTTTATATTAAAATTTCCCCTTAACCAAATAGAATCATAGAATCAAGATAGAGACTTACCATGTTAGACGCCAAGCTACTGAGATCCGACTTAGAAACCGTTGCTGAAAAATTAAAAATTCGTGGTTACGAATTAGATACTGCGCAAATCCAGGAATTGGAAGGGCAACGTAAGCAGCTGCAGGCAAAGGCGCAGGAGCTGCAGGCGGAGCGTAACAGTCGTTCAAAAGGCATTGGTAAAGCCAAAGCGCAGGGTGAAGACATTGCACCGCTGCTGGCGGAAGTGGAGTCTCTGAAGTCGCAGCTGGAAGAGGCAGAAAAAGCCTCCAAAGAGGTGCAGGCTAAAATTGAAAAGATCTATGAAGCGATCCCAAATATCCCTCATGAGAGCACCCCACCGGGTGAAGACGAAGAGGACAATGTCGAGCTGCGTAAGTGGGGCACGCCGGGCAGCTTTGATTTTGAGGTCAAAGACCACGTTGATCTGTCTGAATCACGCGGCTGGTATGACAATGATGCCGCGGTCAAAGTGGCTGCCGGACGTTTCTCGGTGCTTAAAGGGCCAATGGTAAGACTGCAGCGTGCGCTGACTCAGTTTATGCTGGATACGCACGCCGCGCACGGTTATGAAGAGGTCTATGTGCCTTATCTGGTTAACCAGGACAGCCTGCGTGGTACCGGACAGTTGCCGAAATTTGAGGCCGACCTGTATAAGATCAGCAAACACGATGAGCACGATACCAGTGATCGTGATCTGTATTTGATTCCAACCGCGGAAGTACCGATTACCAATCTGGTGCGTGATGAGATTCTGGACGAAGCGGCGCTGCCGTTGAAGTTTGTTGGTCATACACCGTGTTTCCGCTCGGAAGCGGGCGCTTACGGGCGTGATACCCGTGGTCTGATCCGTCAGCACCAGTTTGAAAAGGTGGAGATGGTACAGATTGTTCACCCGGAAAAATCGCTGGAGGCTTTGGAAGAGCTGACCGGGCATGCCGAAGTGATTCTGCAGAAGTTGGGACTGCCATACCGAGTCGTGGCGCTGTGTGGCGGCGATATCGGTTTCTCTGCGGCCAAGACCTATGACTTGGAAGTTTGGCTGCCGGGGCAGCAGGTCTATCGTGAGATCTCATCCTGCTCCAGCTTTGAAGACTTCCAGGCGCGCCGTCTAATGGCACGTTTCCGCTCTGAGGGCGAAAAGAAACCACAACTGGTACACACCATTAACGGTTCCGGTCTGGCTGTGGGGCGTACGCTGGTGGCGCTACTGGAAAACTATCAGAATGCCGATGGCACAGTCACTATTCCAGAAGCATTGCGTCCCTATATGGGCGGCATTGAGAGCATCTAATTCGCTTTCAAGCGCAACTTTAAAAACCACCAGGCCTGGTGGTTTTTTTATGCCTGAATTTTAGCCTTTGCGTTAAGATGGCTCGTCAAATTCAAACAGCCGCTGCTTAAAATTCTGCACCCGGCCATTGCTAATCTCCACACCCTCATCCGTTAGCAGTTCAATCTTCTTTTCCACCCCCAAAGCATAACCGCCAATACGGCCATCACTGTTGACCACGCGGTGACAGGGCACCCTGATCGGGTTTGGATTCTGGTTCATGGCATTGCCCACCGCCTGATAGGCTCTGCAATTCAGCGCCTTGGCAATCGCTTTATAGGTGGTCACCCGGCCTTTTGGAATTTTTAATAACAGGGCGTAACACTGCTCATTAAAGCTTAAGTGGTTGTTTTGTTTAGCATTGGTTTTCATACAACTGAACAGGCCTGATAAAAGTCATAAAATTTTACAAAAAAACACATAAAACGTCTTGCAATAATCTGTGATCCCTCTATAATACGCCACATCAAAACAAGGTGGACTGGCTGAGTGGTTGAAGGCGGCGGTCTTGAAAACCGTTGTGGGTTTGTAGCCCACCTGGGGTTCGAATCCCTAGTCCATCACCATATTTTGAAA
>CAZNML010000067.1:0-10462 GCA_964574275.1 uncultured Thiosulfatimonas sp.
AGCTTCACAAAAGTTATTATTAAACTGTGGCCCTAAACCGTCCGCATTCCATGAATCCAAATGGCTTTGCGAGGCTTGAATGGGTCTTTCAAAAAAACCATCCCCACGGTCAAATGCTGCTGAAATTCCCCACGGTAGGTTGGGTGCTTCCTGTTCATAAGCCATGTCACCGGAGTGAAAATGCGTTAAATCCCCTCCGGATAAACTTTTCGGGTGCTCCTTTTCCAGATAATCCATGGAGGCATCGCCATAAGCGCCACTGAAAGGTTGCACATAGGTTTGATGCGCTTGATAAAAAAAACCGGCCATCGCAACTCCCAACACACCAAATCCAACCGCTAACACACGCTTTGACTTGGTTTGGTCTTCTGCCACGGGCTGATCTACATTATTGTTCTCTACTGTCTCTGAAATCATCTTGATACCTCAAATACTAAAACGCTTACAGTTGAGCCGTTTGAACTTGATGATTACGAGTCAGATACACTCTCAGGCCTGCTAAGGCTATCGTTACAATCGCTAACCAGACCATGTAGCCCATCAACAACGAACTAAAGTCGTATCCGGTATCGACCCAACGAATATCAACAAACACACTAAAGAATAGGAAGGCATACCAAGAACCACCCGCTAAAGCAGGTCCAACCCACATAGAGATCACGTGTTTGTGCATCAATACCGCATTAATAATAATCACGGCAAAGATTGTGGCTTTTATTAGAATCTCAGGATTATTCATCCAATACAGATAGTTATTAACCTGATAGTTGTACTGGAACATCGCAAATTCCGACAACACAATAAGCATCATGCCGATGCGCAATACAAAATAGACAATGTGCATAAATTTACGCTGTTCAGGGTGCGTTTCACCTTGCGCCACGACGTAATAATAGAAAATCATCGCAAACGTTGAGGCACCGACACTTAACCCAACTGCAAACTGGTGAAACAGATTGACCCAGAATAAATCAGACATTTTTTTATCCTTCTCTTTTCTAACTTAATAACTAAAATCTAAACGTTTAAATTTGGTAGAGGCTTCAGCCTCTTTGAAAAACAACACTACGTTTCCAGAACGGGGAATGTGTTGCTTTTGACCAGTCATACCCCGTTCTCCGGTCACTTCAAATGAGGAAGGTGTCGTCTTAACTTGATTACAGCCGGTTAAACCCCACCCCAAAAAAAACACTACAACTAACTGCAAGGAACGTTTCACTGTATACCTCCACTCATCACATATCGCATTGGCACCTGCCTATCTGACAAAACTTGTTCAACACTCTGCTTAGAAATCACAATCGCTACTCGACGATCCATCGCCTTAAGAACAGAGCGTTTCTCATCCTTTTTGAATACCCAAGCTAACCCACGCCAATAATCTCCCAGACTTGTCTCGGTTAAGGGCAACTCCGAATCCCCTTGGTTGGTGACTAATACCTGGGTGAAATATAGCCCGTCCTTATAGGCGCTTCCCAAGCTACTGACCAGCAGATCACCGTACTTCCAATCAATACCGACTCGAGACTGGAAGGCCTTAGAGTCTTTCATTAACTGATTAATCAATTGGGCCACTCGTTCCATATCAGCCAGCTGCGCCTGCGCATCTTGGGACTTATAATTACTGGATTTACGAGCTTCTTCCTCAATCAAATCCATACTCTCTTCTAAGACCATCTCTTTTTTAATGTTCTGCAGGCCCTCAGACTTCACATCGGCTGAATCGTAAATAAAGGGCTTGATTAGAATCACCAGCTCACTTCGCGAGAACTCCTTTTCATCACTGGAGAGTAAATCTCCTAACCCTGGAATATCGCTTATACCGGGAATACCTCGACGTCCATCCCCTGAGTTCTCTTCAATCAGTCCGCCCACGGCAATGGTCTGGCCATGTTTAGCAATGGCGGTCAGGTTCAACTTAGTGGTTGTGAAAGTATCGATAGAGTACTCTTCTAAACTGGCGCCACCTGTGGCTACAGGTATGGTGGCCGCTCCGACATTAATATTTGAAATCTCTTGCTCAATGTCTAAAGTGACCGTTGCATCGGAGTTAATACGCGGCCAGATTTTAAGCTTAGTTCCCACATCCTTTTTCGTCGTTTGAGTCGTCACCACTAACGGTTGCAACACACCATTAGAGACTGTTCCACCGGTTGAAGAGACGTTCTCTACTAGCGGTCTCTGTTCACCAATAAAAATTTCAGCTTCTTTGTTATTCGACGCCATAATCAGCGGGGTCGAAATCAGTTTGGTACGGTTTTCCGTTTCTAAAAACGCCAGTTTGGCTAACCAATCACTTTTAACCACTTGAAACACCAAACTTCCCGAAGCCATTTGGTCAGGCTTCATTCCCAAACCAAGTAAATTGTCTGGCAGGACCCCTCCCCCTAAGGGGTTGTCTGCTGTCGAACTGCTCGGGCCATTGTTTCCGTTTTGCCGTGTCACATTCGAGGTGTACTGAAAATCAAATACCGAGTCCTCATTTTCACCCAGAGCCACTCGCATGATTTTCATCTGCAATAACACCTGCTTGGCAGGTTGATCCATTTCTTTAATCAACTGCTGCACATCTTCAAGTGCCTTTTCATCACTGCTTCGCACCAGTAACAAGTTATGTAAACTGTTATAAGTCACACGAATCGGAGCGGCTTGCACCAGGCCTGTCACATCCGATTCATTAAGAATCGTGCGTCCACCAATCTGTTCTAATTTATTGGCGGTTAAAGCACCGTCTAAGGCTTGCACGCCACCGGAGAGTTCGTCCGTATCCAGAGCACTACGAGAGTTAGAGATATTATTCAGTAGGTTAGTGGTTGAGCCGCCAGTGGCCGTGCTCGCATTACCCATGTCTCCGTCAAAACGATAGCTACCACCATTTTCAGGTTCTTCCAATAGTACTCGTGAACCAAATAACGCCTTAATGGCATTCGCCGCGCTCACCACGTTCTGATGTTTTAACGTAAAGACCTTGGTCGACTCATTACGGTAGACCAGCACATCTTCTTTAAACTGCTCAGCGGTCATCACAATATAGACATTGGTATCCGCATCCTTTCGATACCAAAGCCCGGTAACACGGCACATACTATCGATGGCATCTACCAAAGACGCATCACGGATATACAGTGAGAATATTGTCTCCGCGGCATCTTTGGTCACAATGACGTTCTTTCCTGAGAGTTCAGACAGAATCCGTACCGCATCCTGCATGGTGACTTCTTTAAGCTCGATATCACCCAAATAATCGACTTTTTTGGCGATGACACTTTGAGAAATAAAGGTCATCATGATGGCCATCATCAAACCCAATTTAGTTGTTTTTTTCATGAGAACCTCATCGCACCACAATCACTTCACCCAGTTTGCCGACCTCTATTAACAAGCTGAGTCGGTCAATCTGCGTGACTTTGATTACATTATTGAAACCACCTGAAGGAATGGTGATGGTATCGCCCTCTCTCACCACATAAGTGCCCAAACCTTCCACTTCCAGAATGGCCGCCTTGTCTTGAGCACTCTTTCTTACTAAGCCGCGTAAAGACAGTTTGGGCACATCAATCCCCGTATTTAAGCGGGTGAAACTGTAAGAGCGAGTGTTAGACTCACCTGCCCCTCTTCTGGCATCGTTTTCAATCGGCTTTTGTTTAACCAAACGGTGAGTCAGTGCAAATGGATCACGGTCTTCCGGGTAAGCATCCGCAGGTAAATTGCGATAACTGCTACCATTCATCGCCATACTTATCGATGACGGCTGCGACTTTGGTTTGTGTTTAACCGGTGAAGGCGCTATCTTTGGCGTTATCTCAGCACTACCAGGCAAAGCAGAATCTCGCGTTAAACTGCCGTAATGGTCAAATACCTTTTGCACTTGTCGTTCCGCATTGCCCGATTGAGAACCCGGAAGTGACTTAAGCAGTTCCAAAGCTTCTTTCTGAATTTCGTCAACAGAGCTCTCAGCACTCACTTTAGAGGACAACAGCAGGGGTAACAGAATGAGCAGTGGAGCCCTTTTGATTTGGAATAAAACCTGGATTCTCATACTCTAACCACCGTTCGCAACCGCAAAAATAGCTTGGAAAAACGAGACATATACAAAGCCCACCATGCCCCCAACCATGAGCGTTAATACCGGCTCAATCATGGAGGTCATCGCATTAATACGCGAATCCAACTCTTTATGATAAAAACCGCCCAGCTCCTTAAAAACAGAACTCAGCTCCCCACTTTCCTCACCCGCAGAGGTCAAGTGCAACACCATATCCGGTACTCCTTCTTTATCCATCGCAATGGCTAATTTTTCACCTTGAATTACGCCTTCAGCGGCTTGTTCAAAGCTATGTTTAATGACACTGTTGTGATTAATGGACGCGGCGATGCGAATCGACTCCAACACCGTCAAACCACTCGACAAAACCATAGAAAGGGTCCAACTGGTCTTCGCCATACTCGCGGCGATAATGGAGCTGCCAATCAACGGAGTCTTTAAAAAAACCTTGTCCAAAATGAACTTACCTTTGGGCTGTGTGTAAGCCACCAACAGCAACAAAATGAACACTGAAACAAAACCCAATAGGGTTAAACCATAGTTTTGCATCCACTCAGACATGTCCATCAACGCTTGGGTTGAAGCCGGTAGTTCCGAGCCTTTTCCTTCAAGAAAAGAGGCAAATTTAGGTACTACACCCAACACCAAAAATAGAATGACGGCCACCGAAGCCAAAATAACGATAATTGGGTAAGTCATACTGGAAATCAGCTTGCGCTTGATCTCCATGGTTTTATCCAAGTCTTCAGCCAAACGAGTCATGATTTGATCTAACTCACCGGTGATTTCCCCACTTTCCAATAAACTGACTGCAATACTTGGAAAAATCGACTTCTCTTCAGCCATGGCAGCGGAAAACGTCATGCCGCTTTGAATATTTTTCGCCATACGTTCTATGGCACTTTTCAAGCGATAACGCTTAATCATCGGCGCAACAGCTTCCAGCGCCTGAACCACGGTATGACCAGAACGAAGCAATAAGCCCATCTGTCTGAAAAACAGCAGCAGCTCCGCTTTTTTAACCGATTTATATCGAGATGGATTTAAGTAACCGGCGTAACTCAGAAAGCGCTGTTTATCATCCAACTCTTCGGTAACATCGACCACAAACAGGCCTTGCAGCCTGAGTTCTCCTAGAGCATCTTCAGCGGTAGCGACATTCAAAACCCCATGAACCTCTCCGCCCTTTTTATCCAAAGCCGTATAGCGAAAACTAGGCATCGTCTACCTCATCTTCGAAATCGATGTAAAAGTGCTCCACACTGTCTAAACAGGCCTGTCCATCCAATACTCGCTGTTTGGCGCTGTCCCACAGACTAAAGAAGCTCTCGGAATCGCGTAAAACTTGCTCTGCTGCCCCTTCAACAATCGCATTACCAACCTTATGATCGACCCACAACACTTCATATAACCCAACTCGACCTTGGAAACCGGTTCCACTGCAGACTGGACACCCTTTAGCTTTATACAGCTGAACAGGGTCGGTAGCATGCTGCATCCCCAGCAGTTTCTTCTCTTCAGCAGAGGCTTCATAAGGGGTTTTACAGTGATCGCAGAGCTTTCCAACCAAACGTTGCGCCATAATGCCCACGACGGTTGTACCCACCAAATAACGGTCACAACCTAAGTTGATTAAACGTGAAATGGCACTGATTGCATTATTGGTATGCAGAGTCGAAAGCACCATATGCCCAGTCATTGAGGCTTTTAAAGCCGTTTCAGCCGTTTCTAAATCACGAATCTCCCCCACTAGAATCACATCAGGGTCATGACGCAAGAATGAACGCAGAACATCACTAAAGTTCAGTTTTGAAGTCATCTGCACTTGGCCAATGCCCGGCATGGTCTGTTCAACTGGGTCTTCGGCCGTCAGAATGTTCATCTCATTGGAATTTAAATCTCGAATACAAGCATACAAAGTGGTCGATTTACCGCTTCCTGTTGGCCCGGTCACCAGAAACATACCGTGAGGCAGTTTCAGTGTCTCTCTTAATCTGGTTGCGATATGCTCAGGCATCCCCAAGTTATCGATGTTCATCACATCATCCGCATCCCCGAGAATACGCATGGTGATGCGCTCGCCCCAACGAGTCGGCGCGGAAGCAACACGAATGTCCACTTCCGGCAAATCCCAGTCTCTCACCGCATAACTCAAACCTCCGTCTTGAGGCAAACGTTGCTCAGAGATGTCCATATCCGCCAGCACTTTTATACGGTTAACCAACGCCTCGGTATCGGATACCTTTAATCGAATACCCAAGGTTTGCATCATGCCGTCTACGCGCATTCTCACACGAGTAAAGTCGCGCCCCGGCTCGATGTGAATATCAGAGGCTCTGCGAACATAAGCCTGTTTCATGATTTCATCCAAAACCACCACCGCATCAAACTCTAATGAGGTCTCATCCGCTACCGCACCTTCCAATGAAGCCAGTGCATATTTCAAAGCGTCCGGTTCGGCCACCGCAGGCAACAATTTACCGCCAATGGAACGCTGAACTAAATCCAAAGAGACTCGATCATTGGGGTCTAACATCGCCAAAAAGAATTGGCCATCCATCTGCACCGGAAACACCTGTTTTCGCACCATCACATTCACAGGGACTTTTCCAATAAGTCCATCTGGTAACACCAACTGCTGAGACAGCACAAACGGCAAATCGTATTGTTGTGCCAAGGCCTGATAGAACGCGCTTTCTGGAAAACGAAACTGGCGCATCAACAGCTCTAAAATAGAACGGCGCTCCCGGCGCGCCGCTTGACGCAAATCATTGACGGCTTCAATATTGATTAAACCGACTTGCAGGGCTGCCGTAATTAATAGCGATTCGTTATTGACCATGTGACTCTCTACCGTCTATTCCGCTCAAGCCATCAGTCGCAGAAGCTTTTCTACGGCGGTTGGGTTCATCGCAATTTCCACGGCTCGGTTGGGGCTGATTTTGCCGGCTTTCACCAAATCCACTAACGATTGATCCATGGTCTGCATGCCTTCTGAACGACCCGTTTCAATCATCGAATACAGCTGCTTACTGCGATCCATAGCAATCAGGTTACTGATGGCCTTATTGACATGCATGATCTCTAACGCGGCGGCACGCCCCGCTTGGTTATCGAGCTTAATTAAACGCTGAGCAACCACAGAGCGAAGACTCATAGCAAAACGCGTTCGTGCAATGCCCTGTTCCTCGCCAGGAAAGAACCCCACAATACGGTCAATAGCGCCCACCGCATCGTTGGTATGCAGAGTAGAAAACACCAAGTGCCCGGTTTCTGCGGCGCTAATGGCCGCTTGAACGGTTTCTCGATCTCGCAACTCACCCACCAAAATGACATCGGGATCTTCACGCAAAGAGGCACGCACAGCACTGGCAAAACTGCTCACATCCGTCATCAACTCTCGCTGGTGAACGATAGATTTCTCAGAGCGATAAACGAATTCCACCGGATCTTCAATCGTGATGATATGACGGTTTTGGGTCTTATTGATGTGGTTGATAATCGCCGCCAACGTGGTTGATTTACCACTTCCGGTCGCACCGGTTACCAGTACCAAACCGTCTTTCAGTTTGGACAGGCCTTGTACGTACTCAGGTAACCCCAAGTCTGCAAACGATAAAAAGTCATTACTTAAATAACGCAACGCCATACAAGGCTGACTCATAGAGCGGTAGACATTGCCTCTAAAACGGTGCCCTGACTGCGCGGTATAACCAAAATCGACCTGACCCTCGTCAAGGTAGAGCTGCCACTGACTGTCCGTCAGCATTGACTTCATAATGGACTCTAAATCACTCGTTGAAACCTCTAAGTTTTGAATGGGTTTCAACTCACCAAAAATTCGCATTAACGCCACTTGGTCAGCGGTTAAGTGAATGTCCGACCCACCTTGATCAACACAGTCCGAAATCAAACTATCAAAGGCACCTAGAATGGTGTTGTCTTTATTCATCGTCATAATGCCATCACCATTTGCACACTTAAAAACTGATCCGCGTTGACATCCACCACCACATCTTCATCTGCCAATTCCGCTTCGATTTCCACACGTACTACCGATACTTGGTACTCAAGCTGTTCCAACCCTTCCATAAAGTTCAGCAAATCAATATAACTAAGGCTCATTTGATACTCGATGAGCGGTCTGCCCCACTTTTCAGAGATCACCAACTTCACTTGTTTGCCATCCTCTGCCATCACTAGTGCACCTTTGTTGACCTCATTCACCGATTCAACACGTACACCATTACTTTCTGCCAAATCCGAAATGCTTAAACGTAGGTTCTGATAGGATTGAATGTCATCCAATGGCATAAAAATGGAACTGATCTGTTGATACTCAAACTCCAGTTCACGCTTTTTAGAGCTCTGTTCAGAGATTTTTTTGACTAATTGCCCAGCGGTTGGCGGTGATTCTGGAATGGCATCCACTTTTAACTGCAAGCGGTTTTCGGCACGGTTAACCATGTTGTTTGCATGCTCCAACGCCTTATAATTCTGCCAGTGCCATGCCAACAAATAGATGCCCACCACCATAAAGGTAAAGGTAATCAACCACTGATTCTGCTTCTTTTTACCTAAGCTGTTCCAATACTTCATCTGCTAAACACCTTGATATGACGTCCTGATTTATTCATGGCTGCTAACGCTTTTTTGCCGTGGTTTTCTGTTTCAATAAAGACAGGCTCAAGCCATAGCCACGAATACCCGAACGCCCAATGGAGCGGTTGATTTTGACTCGATGCACTTCATAGCCCAGACGTTTGATACGTTTATCTAACTCTCTGGAAAACAGCTGTGCCGAGTTATCGTTTAACGCCCAACCATAGAGTTCAAAACCATGCTCTCGACCTCTTCGGCCGATTTCGTCAGATTCAATAAATCGGTCAACAATCACAAAATCGTTGATACTCTCTTGCAGCGATAACATCAGATTGATAACCAACCCATTCCGCTCAGACATAGTGACCATCTGTCCGAGTGACTTCTCAAGTCTAAGCACCTCTTTAGTGATGGTTTTTAACTCCTCTTGCTCTTTATTGGTTTGAGCAATCAGCGCCTGCATCTGTTTTAACAGACGTGCTTTATCCTCTTTTTCACTCTCAATTTCCTGCAGTCTGGATTCGGTTTTTTCCAGCGAGTACTGCATATAGGCCTCATTAAGCCCAATGGCCACCACCACAAAAACCGGTAAAACATATCGCCAAAAATCGACATTTTTCCAAAGCGGTGGTTTAGGGTCTTGTGCATCGATAAACAGCACACAACCACACTTTGTCCCGTGAGCTAATTTAGCTAAGGCGTAAAACTGGTAGACAAAACTGGCTGGAACCTGAAGATCAATACTCGCAGGATGACACTGCTCTTGTACCGATTTAATTTGCACACCTAGGTTTAAGGAGAGGGATTCAATTAACTCTGAAACATCAGCGTGGACACTGCTCAACCAAACCGATTCGGTTTCCGGCCTCATCAGTTCTGATACACCAGCCACCACGGTATTAAAGATGTCGTCTTTATGATCCAAACGATGATGCGTTACCGACACCACCGCTTTACCCATAAAGCGGTACACCACCACACGCTCTTTAAAAATCTCAACCAGCACCTGTTCATAATCGGACTGACTGGCATCATCAATAAACAGAGCCCCTAGACCATGAAGAGGAACCATCGAATTTAATTTGAGACTGTTTCTGGCAAATGCATCCACCCATTGGCGACGGCTATGTCTAAACACACCAGCTCCCAGCCACACATCGGTACCTTCGGCCTCGCTGGACTCCCCGCCTTGAGCCTGCCATGCGCAATCCATGCGACCGTCAATGGACATCAAACGTTCTTGCAACGCCATCATTTCATTGAGTTGTTCACGGGTGATGTAACCAAGCTGAATGCACATCTCACCAAAACGAATCATTTTTGAACCTTGATCGCGGCTCAATTCCAATTCCACACTGGCATTCTGACGCTGGCTGGAGGTAATAAAGCCATAGCCTTCCAACAGAGCGCCAACAGACCACATCGGGGCAATTTCGGAGATATAGGATTCCAACTCCCAACGAACCAACTCATGCATTTGAGCTTTGGGTTTGGGCTTATTGCTGTTAACTGGAATATCAACACGACCCGCCACAATTTCAGCTGAGGCCAGAATGGCCTCTTTAGGCACATTTTTGATCTTCTGCTGTTTAAACTGCGTCACAATGTCCTCAATGGACTTTTGCATATTCATTTTGGTGGACAGCGCCGTAGCCACTAACTCGGGTTGCCCCCCTTTAAAATGAACAATCGCGCCGCTGAGTACATAACCGTCGTAACTAAAAACCAGTTGATCTCCACCGGATTTTTGCAAGGTAAGCAGGTTCTTAAGTGCTTGGGTGATTTGAGCCAGTGATACATTTTCTGGCTTAGAAA
>CAZNML010000068.1:0-10445 GCA_964574275.1 uncultured Thiosulfatimonas sp.
GGGCCGTAAGGCCCTTTTTTATTGCTTGGAATTTATTGCTGCAGTTTAATCAGGCTGTTTTACCAGGCCTGATCAGTTTTAGGGTCTTTAGCGGTTAACTGCTGGCTTTGTCACTGTCAGTAACAGTCTCGGTTAAAGCCTGGTCGGTGACTGTGTCAGCTTGTTCCGCTGTGATGCCAAGATATTGGTTTTTAAAGGCCGTTAACCCCTCTTGAACCAGTTGGTAGGTCTGCTCAATATTGCTCTCGATCTCACCTTCAAGCACATTCAGATCACCTAGAATGCCTTTGGCTTGGTCAAAGCCTTGGGTGATACCACCGCCGATCACCTCCATAAAACGATCCATTAAGGCTTCGCCCTCCAGTTCAGGATGGGCGGCCTGGAAGCCGGCTAAGAAAGCGGTGCTGCCATCCACAATGCGTTTGGCGGTGTTTTCAGGTGTCCAGTAATCCATACCCCCTTGGGCTTCGAGTGCCTCTTCACTGATAGGCGCAAACTCCTGTTCGGTTGCCTGTTCACCCAGCTCAGCGCTCAAGATCTCATTGATTTTCTCGATCGCTTCCTGGTAAGTGATTTTCAGTGAGTTTTGTGAGGCCGTTTCGGGTGTGCTGAACATCATCTCCACAATGCTGGCCTGGGTTTGCTGGCGAGCAGTCAAGTGGCTGTGATGCGACTCTTTGCCAAGTTCAGCAGCCTGCTCACTGGCTTGCGCCTGCTTGTCACTGCTGTGCGCTTTGCTCTGCTCTGGGGTTAGGTTTGCCGTTTTTTGGTAGGCACTGGCCATACCTGGAATGGAGTTTACACTCATGTCATTCACCTCGTTTCTGGTCTGCGAGCAGAGCGTTGAAAGTCGATCTGCTTCTATCAAATCTAATTGATTCCCTTGGGTGTTTTAGCGGTGTCTTATTGCGCACGCTTATTTTATATCTAAGTTAGCGGCTAACATCTTCATTTCTTTAGTTTAAACCATCTTTCATTTTTGATAAGAAGCTTAAGCAAAAAAAGTCAAATACTGGTATCATTCTCGTTTATTTTTTAACCTCATGTAAAAGGTCTGTCTTCATGGAATTAAACCCGATTTATAGCCGACTCGATGACTATCAAGCGCGCAACACTTCGCTTAGAGGGTATCTCGACTATGAAGTGAAGGCGGAGCGCCTGATTGAGGTGGATCGTGAACTGGAAGACCCTAATATCTGGAACGACCCGGAAAAAGCCCAGGCGTTAGGTAAAGAGAAGTCACAACTCGAGCTGATTGTGCATACTGTCAGCGAACTGGATGAGGGCGTAGACTCCTGTAAAGAGCTGCTGGAGCTGGCTGAGATGGAAGCCGATGAAGAGATGGTGGCGGAAGTGGAGTCGGAACTGGATCGTCTGGGCGCCATGTTGGAGAAGCTGGAGTTCCAGCGTATGTTCTCCGGTGAGCTGGATCCAAACAACTGTTATATCGAGATTCAGTCCGGCTCCGGTGGTACCGAGGCGCAGGACTGGGCCAATATGCTGCTACGTATGTATCTGCGCTGGGCGGAGTCACACGGCTTTAAGGCGGAGATTCTGGAGATTACTGCGGGTGATGTCGCCGGTATTAAAGGCGCCACCATTCATGTTAAGGGCGACTACGCCTTTGGCTGGTCAAGAACCGAGACCGGGGTGCACCGTCTGGTGCGTAAGTCGCCGTTTGACTCCAGTAACCGCCGCCACACTTCGTTTGCATCGGTGTTTATCTCGCCGGAGATTGACGACAGTTTTGAGGTGGATATTAATCCGGCCGATCTGCGCATCGACGTTTACCGCGCCAGTGGGGCCGGTGGTCAGCACGTTAACAAGACGGAGTCGGCGGTGCGTATTACTCACCTGCCAACCAATACGGTAACGCAGTGTCAGAATGGCCGCTCTCAGCATCAAAACAAGGCCGATGCGATGAAGCAGCTGCGTGCCAAACTGTATGAGCAGGAGATGTTGAGCCGTAATGCAGAGAAGCAGGAGATGGAAGACGCCAAGTCGGATATCGGCTGGGGCAGTCAGATACGATCTTATGTACTGGATTCCGGGCGCATTAAAGATCTGCGTACCGGCGTAGAAACCGGCAATACCACCGGCGTATTGGACGGCGATCTGGATCAGTTTATTGAAGCCAGTTTAAAGGCTGGGGTTTAATCTGTGCCAGGCGGCATTAAAAACTTGCAACCAAGAATTTAAAATAACCAGGCCTGTTGAATTTAAACAGGCAATTTGAAGAGTGAAAGAGAGTAATCGAATGTCAGAAACACAAAACAATGTGCCTGAAGTGGATGAGAATAAAATTATTGCGGAAAGACGCGCTAAATTAGATGCGTTACGTGAGATCGGGCACTCGTACCCAAATCACTTCCGTCGTGAACACAGCTCAGCGGATCTGCATGCGCATTACAATGAAAAATCCAAAGAGGAGCTGGCAGAAGCCGAGCCGGTTCGCGTTAAAGTCGCCGGACGTATGATGTTGCGTCGTATTATGGGTAAAGCCAGTTTTGCCACTCTTCAAGATGATACCGGTCGTATCCAGATCTATGTAACGCGTGATGAGTTGCCGGAAGGCTTCTATAACACGCAGTTCAAGAAGTGGGATCTGGGTGATATCGTTGGTGCCGAAGGCTATCTGTTTAAGACCAATACCGGTGAGCTGTCGGTGCATGTCGAGAGCATCGAGCTGATTACCAAGTCGATCCGTCCGTTGCCGGACAAGTTCCACGGTCTGCAGGATCAGGAGATGAAGTACCGTCAGCGTTATGTTGACCTGATTGTGAACCAGGAGAGCCGCGACACCTTCGTACTACGTTCAAAGATCGTACAGCACGTGCGTAACTTCCTGATTAAGCATGACTTTATGGAAGTAGAAACCCCAATGATGCACGTCATCCCGGGTGGGGCAACCGCCAAGCCTTTCGATACACACCATAACGCTCTGGATATGCCGTTGTATCTGCGTATCGCTCCTGAGCTGTATCTAAAGCGTCTGGTTGTTGGTGGGTTTGAACGTGTATTCGAGATCAACCGTTCATTCCGTAACGAAGGGCTGTCAACACGTCACAACCCGGAATTCACTATGGTTGAGTTCTATGCGGCCTACACCGACTACCACCAGTTGATGGACTACACCGAAGAGCTGTTGAAAGAGCTGGCGGAGATCGCAGTCGGTTCAACCAAGGTGCCATATCAGGGCTTGGAGTTTGATTTCGGTAAGCCGTTTGCACGCCTAAGCATGAAAGAGGCGATTCTGCAGTATAACGAAGGCGTTACCGCTGATCAGCTGGAGACGCTGGAAGCGGCTACCGCTCTGGCGCAGTCACTGAAGATTCACGTTAAAGAGGGCTACGGCTTAGGTAAGGTCATTACTGAGATCTTTGAAGAGACGGTTGAAGAGAAGTTAATGGACCCAACCTTTATTACCGAATACCCGGCGGAAGTTTCACCGCTGGCGCGTCGTAATAATGACAACCCATTTATTACCGACCGTTTTGAGCTGTTTATCGGTGGACGTGAGTTGGCCAACGGCTTTAACGAGTTGAATGATGCCGAAGATCAGGCAGAGCGTTTCCGAGCACAGGTAGAAGCCAAGGATGCCGGTGATGATGAAGCGATGCACTTCGATGAAGACTACATCACCGCACTGGAGCACGGTATGCCACCAACTGCGGGTGAGGGGATCGGTATCGACCGTCTGGTAATGCTGTTTACCGACTCGGCGTCAATCCGTGATGTTCTGTTGTTCCCGCACATGCGTCGCGCTGATTAAGCTTAAACTAAAAAAATAAGCTGACAAAAAAGCCGCTAGCAACATTGGTTGCTAGCGGCTTTTTTTATCTGCCTAAATAATCAGGCCTGTTCAGTTTTAAATTTAATTAAAAAACTGAACGGTCTGATCGACGGAGCTGATTACTCTTCGTCGGTGATGCTGTATGGAAGTGGCTCAATAATCGCCGCTTTGCCGGACTCTGTCATCAGGTTACCCTCTACCGAGTCGAGCGATTTTAAGGTGCCAACCGCCAGACACAGCGTGCTGGTGCCGAAAACATCCGGGTTGGCATTAATCACCGCCATGGTATGTTTTTTACCGTTGCTGTCCTGCAGAACCAGATCATCACCGGATGTTAACTCCAGCAGCTCATCCATGCGCACACGCAGCATACGTTTGGTGACTTTACCGCGATAGTGCACACGCGCAATGATCTCTTGTCCCGGGAAACAGCCTTTTTTGAAGTTAATGGCGTCGAGTTTGTCCAGGTTCAGAAACTGACCGATAAACTCGCCACTATTGTTGGCGGTAATTTCCGGCACACCGGCGGCAATATTTAACAGATTCCAGTCCTGAGTATTGGTGACATCGGCATTGTCGCGCAGTTTTAACCAGGCCTGCTTGATCTGTTCAGCCGGGCCAAACAGGTCGTACTTATGGTAAGGGCCCGGAACTTTGACCACAAAGACATCCTGCATGCCTTCCTCTTCAACGCTGCCGCTCTCGTAAATCTCTTTTACTTTGGTGTTCAGACGGCGCTGAACATCCAGGTCACCGAACTCACCGGCAAAACCGATGTGAATCGTATCGGCACTTTCATCAGTGATCTGCACATCGGAGCGCATTACAAACATCGTCAGACGCTTTTGCATACTCTCTTTCAGGGAACCGTCAAAGCTCAGATAGAAGTCCTCTCCTTTTTTAAACAGCAGAAACACCGCCAGCACATTCCCTTGAGGATCACAGTATGAGGAGAGCTGAGCTTTTTTGTCGCTGACTTCGCTGACATCGCTGGTCAGTTGGCCCTGCAAAAAGTCAAAGGCGTCACTGCCGCTGACTTTTAGTAGAGCGTGGTGTGCCAGGTTGGTGACCACCGGACCGTTTTTAATTAAAAAACGCTCAATCTCTGTGTGTCCAAAGGTGATAATTCGATGGTCTTCGGTAAACTGTGCGCCTTGTTCAATCAAAAAATCGTTCCAAGTTGAGTTCCAGGGTGCGGTCATATTGTTTCCTTAAAAATTTTAGTTTGCGAAATGATACCTTAGTCGGGCTGAATAATAAATTTACTTGGCTTGCTTCTTGCATAGAAATTTTTATGGATTGGCTAAAGCCGGTGATGAAAAGGCTGGCTTTAGCGCGATTGTTCGTTAGAATAAAAGAAGTTAACCGTTTACTGAATTGGAGACCGTTGTGTCTGAGTCAAAAAAAGAGTTCTTAACGTTTCATGTCGGCAAAGAGGAGTTTGCTGTTGAGATCTTACGGGTTCAAGAGATTCGGGGTTGGGAGACACCCACTCCGTTACCGAGTGTGCCGAGTTATGTCAAAGGCGTGGTTGATCTGCGCGGCAGTGTGGTGCCGATTATCGACTTGCGAGAGAAGTTCGCTCTGCCTGCCTCTTTTGATGGCACCACGGTGGTGATTGTGGTGCATGTGTTTACCTCGCAGGGTGAGCGAGTGGTCGGTTTGGTGGTGGATGCGGTTTCCGATGTTTACACCTTTGATCTGAATCAGCTGCAACCGGCACCGGATATCTCCACCTCGGTCGATAGCCAGTATATTATTGGGCTGTCTACCCTGTTTGAAGGGCAGGGGCAGAGCGGTATGACCAATCAGGGTGACAATCAACAGGCCAAGTCGGATAAAGGGCGTATGGTGATTCTAATTGATATTGATAAGCTGGCGTCAGAAGGTTTGATTGAGCAGCTGGTTAAGTCCTCCAATATGCCGGTTGGCAATGGCTAAAGGCTTAGCAGCTAAGTTGTGACTTTATAATAAGAAGGCCCGGTAACATTGTGTTAGCGGGCCTTTTTGGTTTTAGTGTGTCGGACTATTTTTTAGGTTTTAGAATCGTCGGTTTGACTGTCTGTTTGGCGTTAGGGTAGTCCAGATTATAGTGCAGGCCGCGGCTCTCTTTGCGGCGCTGGGCGCTGATTACCATCAGTTCGGCCACTTGCACTAAATTACGCAGCTCCAGCAGGTCGCTGTCGACGGTGTGTTGACTGTAGTACTCATTGATCTCTTTTTGCAGGTTGCGAATACGTTGACGGGCACGTTTCAGACGTTTGTCAGTACGCACAATACCAACGTAGTCCCACATGACGCGGCGCAGCTCATCCCAGTCGTGATTCACCAACACCTTCTCCTTAGGGTCGGTCACCCAGCTGCTGTCCCAGGCTTTGGGTGGCTGGCTGTTATCCAGCGGCTGATGATAGGCCTGTTCAATGCTCTGTTTGGCCATCTCTGCAAAGACTAAACCTTCGGCCAGGGAGTTGCTGGCCAGACGGTTGGCGCCGTGCAGGCCGGTATAGGCGGTCTCACCAATGGCGTAGAGACCGTCCAATGAGGTTTGACCATACTGGTTGGTGACCACGCCGCCGCAGGTATAGTGTGCAGCGGGCACTACTGGAATCTGCTGGGTGCAGATATCAATACCGGCTTTCAGGCAGCGTTCATAGATGGTGGGGAAGTGATCCATAATCTGCGCTTTAGGCAGGTGGGTAATGTCCAGATAGACACAATCAATCCCGTGTTTTTTCATCTCCTGGTCAATGGCGCGCGCCACTATATCGCGCGGAGCCAGTTCGGCACGCTCATCGTATTGCGCCATAAAAGTTTCGCCGTTAGGCAGGCGTAAGATGCCGCCCTCGCCGCGCACCGCTTCACTGATCAGAAACGAGCGGTCCTTGGGGTGGAACAGGCAGGTTGGGTGAAACTGGTTGAACTCCAAATTACCGACATTGCAGCCAGCGCGCCACGCCATGGCGATGCCGTCCCCGGTTGAGGTATCCGGGTTACTGGTATACAGATAGGCTTTACTGGCACCACCGGTGGCTAAAACAGTAAAGTCAGCCCAGATGTCGTACACCGCTTTATCGGTTTTATTAAGTACATAGGCGCCAATGCAGCGATCGCGCTTCTGGTTCAAAATCAGGTCAATGGAGATGTGTTCCGGCAGCAGCGTTAAATTGGGGTGCTGTTTGGCTTTTTCAATCAGGGTTTGTGTAATCGACAGGCCGGTATGGTCAGCGGCATGGATCACGCGGCGGTGACTGTGTCCGCCTTCCTGAGTCAGATGGTAAGGATAGGTGCAGGCGTTACCTTCACAGCGACTGAAAGGCACCCCGAGTTCAATCAGCTCTTGTATGGACTGGGAGGCATGTTCCGTGACCAGTTTGACAATCTTGGGGTCACACAGCCCGGCTCCCGCCTGCATGGTGTCGTTGAGATGGGCATCGACACTGTCAAATGGATCCAGTACCGCTGCAACCCCACCTTGTGCATACTGCGTACTGCCCTCGTACAGGGACGCTTTGGCCAACAGGGTCACCTGATACTGGCCTGCCAGCTTTAAGGCCAGTGACAACCCGGCAATCCCGCTTCCAATGACCAAGATATCGGTTTTTAAACTTTTTGAGTCAGTCACGATGTTCCTTTAAAAAGCGAATGGGGTAAGGCGGTTGCCAGTGAATCGGGGTTCGCTCTATCCTTAGAGTCTATGGGCGTATTATAGTGAACTATTCGGAGTTCTCGAAGAAATATGTTAGTTTAAGGCTTTAGTTTTTACTTTTAAATTTAAGCGCGATAACAAATGACACAACAGATGGAAAACAGGTGGCTGCTCTCTCAGGGAGTGGTGGTTGATCAACAGGGGGATTTTGTCTGGGTAAAGACACAGCGTCAATCGGCTTGTGGTGGCTGTCAGTCGGAGTCGGGCTGCGGAACTTCGGCACTGGCCAAACTGTTCTCCAATACCGGCAGTGCACCGATCAAAGTTGAGAACACATTGCAGGCCAAGGTGGATGATCAGGTACTGCTGAAACTGGATGAGTCGCGCCTGGTGCTGCACGCCTTTATGGCTTATGGTCTGCCGCTATTGGGGCTGTTTATCTTGGCGATTCTCTTGAAATGGGCAGGCCTGACCCTATTATCTATAGAGACAGAGCAGGCTGAACTGCTGTCTATTGTCGGTGGTATTGCAGGACTGTTTCTCGGCTGGGCGTTTACGCGGCGTTTTTATAAACCGACCATGCCGACTTTGGAAAAAATTATTCAGTCAGACGAACTGAAGTAGGGCACTTTTAAGTGTGCTTCAAGGCTTTTGTCACAGTTTGGCTTTGGCTGTTTTGTAAACTTATGTATGAACTCTTTTTGTAGAAGGTGAACACAATGAAACGAACCTCTTTTATTGCTTTGGTTTTGGCAGGTCTGACCCTGTTAATACAAGCACCTTATGCGATGTCGAAACCCTCGGCTGCGCCGCAAACTTATGGCTTGCCCGACTTCACTAAACTGGTTGAAGATAACAGTCCGGTGGTGGTAAACATCAGCACCACCAAGAAGGTCAAACGTGCCATGCACCCTCAGTTTGAGGGGCTGCCGGAGGAGTTACTGCGTCATTTCTTTGGTATTCCGGATTTCAATTTTAGAGATCGAGATCCACGTGGCGAGGGGCCTAAAGGTGCACCACAACAGGAGTCGCACTCTTTAGGTTCCGGGTTTATTATCAGTGAAGATGGTTATATTCTGACTAACAATCACGTGATTGATGGTGCGGATGATATTGTCGTCAGAATGCGTAACCGTCAGGAGCTGAAAGCGACCGTGGTGGGGGCGGACCCAAGAACCGATGTGGCGCTATTGAAGATTGAGGCTGAAGACCTGCCGGTGGCTAAAATCGGTAAGTCGAGCAACTTAAAAGTCGGTCAGTGGGTGTTGGCCATTGGCGAACCCTTTGGTCTGGATTACACCGTGACTCACGGGATTGTCAGTGCCATTGGACGCTCTTTGCCGGATGATACTTATGTGCCATTTATTCAGACCGATGTCTCCATCAACCCGGGTAATTCGGGCGGGCCACTGTTCAATCTGGATGGTGAAGTGGTCGGGGTGAATGCCCAGATTTTCAGTAAGAGCGGCGGTTCCATGGGGTTGTCGTTCTCAATTCCGATTGATATCGCTATGAATGTTGCTGAACAGCTGATGGACAGCGGTAAAGTCAGTCGTGGTTTCTTGGGCGTTCAGGTGCAGGAAGTGACCAGTGATCTGTCAAGATCGTTTGGCTTGGATGTCCCGACCGGAGCGCTGGTAGGACAAACCTACCCGGACACCCCAGCGGAGCGAGCCGGTATTCGTGCGGGTGACATTATTCTTGAATTCAATGGCCAAAAGGTGAATAAATCGGCTGATCTGCCACCTCTAGTGGGCGTGGCAAAGGTCAATAAACCGATTAAAGTGCTGCTGTTGCGCCAAGGTAAAAAGATGACCATTACCGTTAAACTTACCGAGCTGGATAAGGCGGAGCAGACCGCTTCAACTAAAAACGGGGCTGCCGAGAGTGATCGTTTAGGCGCCACGGTTGAGGCGCTGTCCAAAGATGAGTTGGATGCGTTAAATCTGCCGTTTGGGGTTAAGGTGTTAAGCGTCAGTGACGGTGCGGCCAGTAAGGCGGGCATCCGTCCGGGGGATGTGATTGTCACCATCGATTTTCAGCCGGTAAAAAGTGTGGCCTCGCTTAGAAAAATTCTAAAAAAGGCACCGGCAGGGCGCTCTTTACCGGTTCGAGTGGTGCGTAATAAACGTTCACTGTTCCTGCCGCTGGTTTTAGCGCGCTAAAAGCGTATTAAAAGCGAATAATAACTCTGCGTTTTAGGCAAAATTATCGTAAAATACGCAACAATTAATTTTTGAACCGCATCTTGAGTGGGTGTTGTGATAAATCAATCACTTGCAACTTAAGAATAAAGGGGCTAACGGCCCCTTTTTTTATAGTCATTTTTAAGACTGTATCGCGTGTTTTGTAACAGCTGGAGCCTAAATGTCAGACGCATTAAAACTTATTCGAAATTTCTCAATTATCGCGCACATTGACCACGGTAAGTCGACCATTGCGGATCGTTTTATTCATCTTTGTGGTGGTCTTACCGATCGTGAGATGGAAGCGCAAGTTTTAGACTCAATGGATATTGAGCGTGAACGCGGCATTACCATCAAGGCGCAGAGTGTGACTTTGAACTATAAAGCGGATGACGGCAATACCTACCAGCTGAACTTTATCGATACTCCGGGGCACGTGGATTTCTCCTATGAGGTTTCACGCTCTTTAGCGGCGTGTGAAGGGGCGCTACTGGTAGTGGATGCCTCACAAGGGGTTGAGGCACAGACGGTTGCCAACTGTTATACCGCGATTGAGCAGGGCTTGGAAGTACTAGTGGTGTTGAACAAAATTGACCTGCCGGCGGCCGACCCTGAGCGCGTGATTGATGAGGTGGAAGAGATCATCGGTGTTGAAGCGCATGATGCGGTGCACGCCAGTGCCAAAGCCGGTGTCGGTATTAAAGAGACGCTGGAAGACATTGTTAAGAATATCCCGCCGCCGGAAGGTGATCCGGATGCGCCGCTGAAAGCGCTGATTATCGACTCATGGTTTGATAACTATCTTGGTGTGGTGTCACTG
>CAZNML010000069.1:0-10295 GCA_964574275.1 uncultured Thiosulfatimonas sp.
GTTCATAGAGGCGTTCCCAACTGTAGATGCCGGTGTCATGACCATCATCAAAATGCAATTTGATGGCGTAGTTTCCTACCGGGGTAATATCGGTGATATTGACCGCCTGTTTGCCCACCTGCAAAACCTCCTGTCCCGGCGCATGGCCGGTGACTTCCGCCGACTGTGAGTAGACCCGCAGGTACTCACAAGGCAGCTCAAAGGTCTCACCATTGTCGAAGCTGATTTCCAGTTTTTTCGATTTTTGGTGCAGTTTTATATTGGTTGGGTGGGGCATTGTTATTTGGCCTTTATCCACGTTACAGGGATGTTAGTGTCTCCCGCGTTACAGAATAAACTGTGACAGATCCTGATCCATCGCCAGTTCGCCTAAACGCTCCTCAACAAACTCAGGGGTAATCTCCACCTGCGCGCCACGCATATCCGGTGCTTCAAAGGAGATATCTTCCAGCAAGCGTTCCATCACTGTATGCAGGCGACGCGCGCCAATGTTTTCCGTGCCCTCATTGACCTGGTAGGCGATCTCCGCCATGCGCTGAATACCACCTTGAGTAAAGCTTAGGTGTACGCCTTCGGTTTTCATCAGTTCAATGGCCTGAGTGGTCAGGGCGGCTTTGGGTTCGGTCAGGATCTGTACAAAATCTTCCACCTTAAGTGACTGCAGCTCAACACGAATCGGCAGACGCCCTTGCAGCTCTGGAATCAGGTCCGAAGGTTTTGCCAGGTGGAAGGCACCGGAGGCGATAAACAGAATGTGATCGGTCTTGATCATGCCGTATTTGGTCGAGACCGTGCTGCCCTCAATCAGTGGCAATAGATCACGCTGCACACCTTCACGCGACACATCGCCACCGCTGGCTTCCTGACGTTTAGCTACCTTATCGATCTCGTCGATAAATACAATGCCGTTCTGTTCAACTGCGTCCACCGCCTGGGTTTTGATGTCCTCATCATTCACCAGTCGCTGCGCTTCCTCTTCGGTTAAGGCTTTTAGCGCCTTTTTAATTGGCAGTTTGCGTTTCTCTTTATGACCTTTATTCATGCCTTCAAACATGCCTTGCAGCTGCTGAGTCATCTCTTCCAGCCCCGGCGCACCTAAGATTTCAACCTGAGAGGGTGCCGCACTGACATCGACTTCAATCTCTTTATTGTCGAGTTGACCTTCACGCAGTTTTTTACGGAACTTCTGACGTGTGTCCGCCATATTATCGTAGCTGTCCTCTTCACGGCCACGGGCTGGTGGTAACAGAATATCCAGAATGCGCTCTTCGGCGGCGTCTTCTGCCTGGCGCTGTACTTTTTTGGTGGCCTGTTCACGCACCATCTTCAGTGCGTTTTCCATCAAATCACGCACAATCGAGTCCACATCGCGACCAACGTATCCCACTTCGGTGAATTTAGTCGCTTCAATTTTCAGGAAAGGTGCATTCGACAGTTTGGCCAGACGGCGGGCAATCTCGGTTTTACCTACACCAGTCGGCCCAATCATTAAGATGTTTTTTGGGGTGACTTCGTGACGTAGTTCTTCGTCCAGTTGAGCACGTCTCCAGCGGTTGCGCAGGGCAACGGCAACGGCACGTTTGGCATCGCTCTGGCCCACGATATGTGTGTCTAAACTGTGAACAATCTCTTTTGGCGTCATCATCGGTAAATCTGGTCCTAAATGTTAATTTCAGTAATTGGGCTATTATAAAGGAAAATGTCACGCTTTGCGTATTGACTGTGTGCGTGATACATTTGTGTTTTTAACCGGTAATTCATCGACGAATCTTAAGGAAAAGGGCGTTTTATGGCTTTAAAATTCACCAAAATGCACGGTTTAGGTAATGACTTTATGGTGATTGATGGCATCAATCAAACTGTCGACCTGTCTGCCACTAAAGTTAAGGCGTGGTCACACCGCCATTTTGGCATTGGTTTTGACCAGCTGTTATTGGTGGAAGCCACGGAGACGCCGGATGTGGATTTCCGTTATCGAATTTTCAATGCCGATGGTTCTGAGGTGCAGCAGTGCGGCAATGGCGCGCGCTGTTTTGCCCGCTTTGTGTATGACAAGGGCTTAACCGATAAAACCGAAATTACGGTGGAGACGGCCTCCGGTGTGATTGTGCTCTATATTGAGGACAGCGGCTGGGTCAAAGTGAATATGGGCGCACCGAACTTCTTGCCGGAGAGTCTGCCGTTAAAGACCCCGGCAGAGAAAGAGGCCTACGATCTGGAGCTGGAAGGTGAAATTTTTGAGGTCGGTGCGGTCTCTATGGGTAATCCGCATGCGGTGTTAAGAGTCTCTGATATTGGTGCCGCGCCGGTTGAGCGAGTGGGGGCGGGCATTGAGTCGCATCATGCTTTTCCAGAGCGGGTTAATGTTGGCTTTGCCGAGCGCGTCAATGATTCGCATATTAAACTGCGCGTTTATGAGCGTGGAGCGGCGGAGACGTTAGCTTGCGGAACCGGCGCCTGTGCGGCGATGGTGGTCTATCGTAACTGGGATGAGGTGAAGGATGATGTCACCGTCTCCCTGCCGGGTGGTGATCTGAAGATCAGCTGGAATGGTGATCGCAATCAGCCGGTATGGATGACGGGGCCAACGGTGACTGTGTTTGAAGGGGAGATTGAAGATGTCTAGTCTGTTGAATGATCTGCAGGAAGAGGACGTCGCCAATTTCCTGAATCAGAATCGCGAGTTCTTCCATGTCTTTCCGAATCTGCTGGATGAGTTGAGCATTCCTCATCCGGAGTCGGGCAAGGCGGTGTCTCTGTTGGAGCGTCAGATCTATCAGTTGCGTCAGCAGCGGGATGAGTTAAAGGTTGAGGTGGATACCTTGATTGATATCGCCGGTGAGAACGGGCGTCTGTTGCATAAGGTGCGTGACTTTACCAAGGTGTTGATGGCCGCGCGCACCGAGCAGGATGCGGTTGACTGTATTATCGAGG
Organism: uncultured Thiosulfatimonas sp.; assembly: GCA_964574275.1. Lineage (GTDB taxonomy): Bacteria > Pseudomonadota > Gammaproteobacteria > Thiomicrospirales > Thiomicrospiraceae > Thiomicrorhabdus. The sequence continues at coordinate 2,935 of CAZNML010000069.1, forward strand.
AGATGAAGACGCGCTTTGATGTGGAAGAGGTGGCGCTGGTCTCCTGGGATGTGCCTAAGGTGAGTCTGCACGGTATGGCGCAGCTGGGGATCAGTCAGACCTGGGTGGAGACTTTGAAAACCACTCTGATGCCGCACGAACCGGCCTGCGGTGTACTGGAAAATGAGTGGCAGAAAGGGCTGTTTCATACGCCGGAACCGATGAAGTCGGTTTGTCTGTTGCCGTTAGGAGAGGACAAGGTTTGGGGGGTATTGGCATTAGGCAGTACTACCGAACGCTTCCACTCCGATCTGGGTACTTACTTTCTGAAAATTATGGCAGAGATGGTGACAGCGCGTCTGCAGCATCTGTTTGTAGACAAGCAAGAGTCTGCCAAGAGCGAGTAACGCATGACGCAGTTGCAAGCCTTTCTAAATAGTTTGAAATTACAGAACCGTTCTGCGCATACGCTGTTGAACTATGAGAAAGACCTGCAGTCTTTTTTAGGGTTTTATCTGGCGGGGGAGGAGCGCGCGGGTCAGCAGTCTGAAAATTTGGCTTTTGCCGACTGGCAGCAGATTGATGCCGATGCCATTCGCGCTTTTATGGCATTTCGGGTGCAAAAAGGCATTAGCGCCCGCACTCTGTCGCGCCAGCTGTCTGCCATCCGCAGCTTTTATGACTACCTTATTTTGCAGGAGGTGGTGGCCAAGAATCCGGCTAAAGGGGTGAAAGCGCCCAAACAACCCAAACCTCTGCCGAAAAGTCTGGATGTTGACTGGACCCGTAAACTGTTGGAACAACCTATGGAAACCTGGCAGGATGTGCGTGATCAGGCACTGTTTGAACTGCTCTATTCAGCGGGGCTGCGTGTTTCTGAATGTACCGACTTGGATATTTCGCCAGGCCTGGATCAGCTGGATTCCGGCTGGGTCTATGTTATCGGTAAAGGTCAAAAAGCGCGCCTGGCGCCGGTCGGTTCCAAAGCGCAGCAGGCGATTCAGGCCTGGTTAAAAATTCGCGGAGATTACGCCAAGGCTGATGAACCGGCGGTGTTTGTTAATCAACGCGGCAATCGCATTGCGGTGCGCTCGGTGCAGAAACGTTTGGATGAGCGTACCTTGAAGGCAGGACTGCCGACCAAGATGTCGCCGCATCGCCTGCGTCACGCCTGTGCGACCCATGTGTTGGAGTCGAGTGGTGACTTGCGTGCGGTGCAGGAGATGTTGGGGCACGCCAATCTGTCCACCACACAAATCTACACCAAACTGGATCTGCAACATCTGGCTCAAGTCTACGATCAGGCGCATCCACGCGCTAAAAAAACTAAATAGAGTTTAAAAACGTCATTTCACCCTGACAGCCCTTATTGGTGGTTTGAAAATCATCAAAACCTGGGTAAATGTTTTTCTAAAAATGAACAGGCCTGATGGTTTTGAAAACGGCATTTTCTGTAAAAATCTCGTTTATTCAGGGCTTTTCATTTAGAATAAGCGCCATTAAAACGTAATTAAAGGTGTGAAGATGTCATTTCGCGGAACAACAATTTTATGCGCTAAACGTGCCGGAAAAATGGTCATTGGCGGAGACGGCCAGGTCACTTTGGGTGATGTGGTGATGAAAGGTAACGCGCGTAAGGTGCGTCAACTTTATGGTGGCAAGGTGATTGCCGGTTTTGCCGGTGCAACCGCGGATGCCTTTACCCTGTTTGAACGTTTTGAAGGGCGTTTACAGACCCACAACGGTCAGTTAATGCGTGCCGCAGTGGAGATGGCCAAAGACTGGCGTACCGACCGTGCGTTGCGTAAGCTGGAGGCGATGATGCTGGTGGCGGATTGTGAAAATATGCTGCTGATCTCCGGAAATGGGGACGTGATTGAACCGCAGCATGACTTTATTGCTATCGGTTCAGGCGGTAACTACGCCCACTCAGCGGCACAGGCATTGATGGAAAATACCGATCTGCCTGCGCGTGATGTGGTGGAGAAGTCTCTGACCGTCGCAGCCGACTTATGTGTTTATACCAACCACAACTTTACTATTGAAGAGTTATCAAAGGATTAACAGTTATGAATAATGAACCTCTAAAGAACCCTGAACAGCAAGGGGTGGCTGAAAAGTATTTTGAAGGCATGCTGTGGAACAGCCGTTTTATCGTGATTTTAGCGGTCATCGCCAGTTTGATTATGGCGGTTGGAATGTTCTATGTTACAGCGGTGGACGTCTATTACACCATTGCCCACTTGGGACACTACCATGAACTAGCGGATGCGGAGCGTTTGGAACTGCGTGCTTTGACGGTTGCCCACATTGTGGCATCGGTTGATGGCTTCCTGCTGGGAACGGTAATGTTGATCTTCTCTTTAGGTCTGTATGAGCTGTTTATCTCACCGATTGATGCCGCAGAAGGTAAAAATGCGGCCAGTAAGATTTTGATGATTAAATCATTGGATGATCTAAAAAATAAGCTGGCGAAAGTGATTCTTATGATTTTAGTGGTGATGTTCTTCGAGCAAGCCATCTTCCTGAAACCAGATGGCCCGCTTGAGCTCCTGTATTACGCATTAGCAATCATGCTGGTGGCAGCGGCTCTATACCTTTCAAGTAAGGCTTTTGAGAAAAAGAAGTAAAACCGAACTGATTTAACGCTTGAAAAAGCCCCGCAATTGCGGGGCTTTTTGTTTTCTATGTACTGCATTTAGTAGTCTTCAAAACGCTGTTGTATATGTTCTAGTTTTTCTGCCAGCTCCTGTTTCTGCTCGGCGTTCAGCACGGAGTGCAGGGCGACCATCTGTTTGATAATGTCCGCTTGATGGTTTTCTATAACCTGCTTTGGTGCCTCAAACAGGGTATGCATCTGTTCACTGCTTATGCTGTCGCTGCTGACCAGTGTTTGCAGTTTCGGCAACTGTTGCGTGCGCAGCTGTTTCATCTCCTGGCGGAATTCAGCCATTTCGGCCACCAGTTTTTCCGCATAAGGGGTCTGTGTTTCATTCAGGTCGAGTTTATGCACGATCTTTTTCACAAAGCGAGCCTGCTGCTCCTCAGGAGTGTGCTGTCCACAGGCACTCAAGCCGACCACCAATGCTGCAATGCCTAATCCGGCAAAAGCTGTTTTGCTCCATTTATTCATCTTGTTCTCCTTTACGATTGAAAATGACAACGCGCTTTCTTGCGTTTGATTACATTATTCAATACCCAGACTGCGCAATCTTTTCATAGCGGTAACGCTTTGTAACAAAAGGTAACAAGGGCTGAAAAAAAATCCGCCGTATTTATAATGAGAAGCATGAAACAGAAATATTTAATGATTGATGACGATGTTGATTTGAGCCATCTGCTACAGCAATACGTGGCTCAGTTTGATATAGATTTAAGTGTGGCTCATCACCCTAAACAGGGGTTGGTGCAGTTGCAGAGTGGCGAGTTCGAAGTGCTGATTCTGGATGTGATGCTGCCGGAGATGGATGGTTTTGAGGTCTGCAAACAGATCAGAAAAAGCTCGGACATTCCGATTCTGATGCTGACGGCTCGTGGTGATCTGACCGATAAGGTGTTGGGTCTGGAGCTCGGTTGTGATGACTATCTGCCTAAACCGTTTGAGCCGCGAGAACTGGTGGCGCGTTGTCAGAGTCTGGCTCGCAGATCACAACACCGCTTCGCAGCCGAGAAGGCGCAAGGTCTGCAGCTGGACACTCAGTTGATGCGGGTATCGTTGGATGACAACAGCGTTGAATTGACGGCGATGGAGGCGGATGCACTGCAGTTATTGATGCAGCATCGAGGAGAGGTCGTCAGTCGTGATGAGCTGTTGAATAGCCTCAAGGGGATCGACAGTGAGGTGTTCAGTCGCGCCATCGATATTCTGATCAGTCGCTTAAGAGTCAAGTTAAAACAGCTGGCCGAGCGACAGTTCATCTTTACCGCCCGCGGCAAGGGCTATCGTTACTGGGATGAGTGAGGCACTATGATGCGCAGGGTTCGAGAGTGGATTAAGCAGCGTTTTTATCGTCTACCGGCACGCATTGTCAGGGTGTTTGTGGTGCAGGCGGTGATTACCATGCTGTTGCTGGCTATGGTGGCGGTGTTTGTGGTCAAGAAGAACAATCAGGAACGTATTCCGCTGCTGCTTGAAGACTATCTGCAGCGCCTGGTGGCAGAGCTGCCGCAACAGCCGGATGCCAAGGTGTTTGCCGGCCTACACAAGGAGACCGGGCTGCAGTTTGCTTATCAACAAGACTCAAAGTGGTTGATCAGGCTGGAGGATGAAGCGCTTGAGTTCTGTTTTGAGGATGAAGAGCAGGAGGAGTGGAGAACCTTTAAACGTCATCCCGACTGGCGTTGGGATATAGAGCGCGGTCATCTGGTAGTGACTATGCCTTACCATCAGGGCACCTTGTGGATTCACCTTGGTTTCCGGCATGCTGATGATGATGTGGCATTCTGGCTATCGGTATCGATTATCGGTCTAATGCTGCTGCTGACCTATTTGTGGGTGCGTCATCTGGTTTCACCGATTAAGCGCATAGAGCAGGGAGTGCAGCGGTACGCCGACGGTGATTTTGCCTATCGGCTGCCGCTCGCTGGAAGTGATGACCTGTCGGCCTTGTCGGCCACGGTGAATCAGATGGCGCAGCAGATAGAGGAGCGCTTGCAGAAAAACCGCGAGCTGTTTCTGGCAATGAGCCATGAGTTGCGCACCCCGCTGGCGCGACTGAAATTGGCACTGGAGATGTTGCAGGATTCCGATAATAAGTTGATTATGCAGCGTTCACAGCGGGATATGGAGGCGATGATCGATGCCTTGTTGCTGCGCGAACAACTACAGCAGCATCAGCCGGTACTTGTGGAAACGGTCACGACACAAAATATCAAGAACTGGGTAACGCAGGACTTTGAGGATGGAGTGGAGCGAATTGAGTTCAGCCTGCCGGAAGATTTACAGCTGCAGCTGGATGCTTTTTCCTTGAGATTGCTGTTGAAAAACCTGCTCAGCAACGCTTTGAAGTATGGTGAGGATGGTGCGGTCAGTTTGACAGTGACAGCGGAGCAGAAAGGCTGGTGTTTTGCGGTCGAGGATCAGGGTATAGGGTTGAGCGAACAGCAGGCATCAGCGGTGTTTGAACCTTTCTATCGGGTTGACCAGGCGCGTTCACGCCAGACCGGTGGTTCTGGGCTGGGGTTGTATCTAGCTCAGATGCTGGCTAAACAGTTGGGCACCAAGGTTGAGGTTGAATCGGTGCCCGGCAAGGGCAGTAAATTCTTCTTTAACTTGAGAGGGTGAGATTGTTCAATCTGTCTTCCATTTAGCGTTCCAGATAGGGTTTCAGTTCTTGCATGGTTTTCTGTAAAGCGCCGGTCTGTTCTATAAAGCACCGGTAGCCTCGTTGTGCCAGTTGCTCGGCTTGCTCAGGCTGTTCTATTAACTCAACTAAAGTGCTTGCAAGTTGCTGTGCATCTTCCACCACTTTGATGGCATCCGTTGTCACAAACGGTTCAAACAGGGCTTTAAGGTTGGAGTAGTGTGGGCCGGACAACACCGGTTTGTTCAAGGCAGCTGGCTCCAGAATATTGTGTCCGCCAAACGGCACTAGACTGCCACCGATAAACGCAACGTTGGCGCAGGCAAACCAGAGCATCATCTCGCCAACGCTATCGGCCAAATAGATCTGGGTATTGGCTTCAATGGTATTGCGTTTGCTGCGTTGCTGCCAGTTGAGTCCACTGGTGTCCAAAATCTGCGCTACCTCAGCAAAACGATCGGCGTGTCTTGGTACCAAAATCAATAAAGCATCCGGTTGATGTTGCAGGAGCATTTGATGGGCATCAATCATCAACTGTTCTTCACTTTTATCAGGTGAGCTGTCTTCCGGGTTGGCGTGAGTGCTAGCTGCTACCCAGATAGGACGTTTTTGTAGCTGGTTCTGTTGACGGAATTCAGCAGCTCTGTCCGCTAGTTCTGAATCAACATCCAAATCGAATTTGAGATTACCAAGAGTTTTGATTTTGTCTGCATCGGTGCCTAAAGCGCTGAAGTGTTGTGCATCCACCGGAAACTGTGCACTGACAAACTCGGTTTGGTTCAGGGCGTTGGCAATCAGTTGGCCGCCCCATTTTTGATAAGCTTTGAATGAGGACTCTTTCAAGCGGGCATTAATCAGCACAACCGGGATGTTTTTTTCTGTGCAGGCCTGGTAAAGGTTGGGCCAAATTTCAGTCTCCACCATAATGACCAGTTTTGGTTGAATCTGTTGTAGAAAACGGTTGACGGCAAACGGGTAGTCGTAGGGCAACATCTGATGCTGAATCGGTACTGGAGAAAACTGCAAGGCCTGCAAAGCACCTTGAGTGGAGCCATTGGTAACGGTAATGGGCAGGCCTGGGAAATCTTGTTTAATCGCTGAAAGTAGCGGGAAGATAGAACGTGTCTCGCCAACCGATACTGCGTGAATCCACACGCCGTCTTTTTGAAAAGGTGTGGGATTGAAGCCGAAACGGCTGCGGAAGCAGTAATCGATGTTCGCCAGGTTTGCATCTGCTTGTTGCTGTTTTTTATGCTTGCGACAGCGTTTCCAGCCGGAGTAGGCAATCAAAGGCAGGGCAATGCCGGTTAACAGTCGATAGGTGAATAGGTTCATCTCGATTTGCCCTGTTTAGTGAGTGGTAACGGCTTTAGCAGCTTTGCCGAGTTTAAGCGGTTTAACCGCTTTAACCGTTTAGGTCGTAAATTTGAATAACACCGACCACCTGATTATTGTCTTCGACCAGTAGAGAGGTGATTTTGTGATCATTCATCAGCTCTTCTGCTTCACTTAAGCGCGCTTCGGCATTGATGGTTTTAGGGTTGGTTGCCATCAGTTGTGCTGCAGTTAACTGCATAAAGTTCTCCGCATCGGTTTCCATATGGCGACGCAGGTCACCATCGGTAATAATGCCTTGCCCATTGTCGACGATACATAGACCCAGACGGCCTTCGTTCATGGCGTGGATGACGTCTTTGGTAGGCGCATCGGCAGCAATCAGTGGCAGGTTTTTGCTGGTCATTTCATGTTTAACGCGTGTCAGCAACTTGCGGCCCAGGCTGCCGCCAGGGTGGAAACGGGCAAACTCATGCGGTTGAAAGTTACGCGCTTCCATTAGAGCTACTGCCAACGCATCACCCATTACCAGTGTCGCGGTGGTGGAAGAGGTCGGCGCCAGCTGATGCGGACAGGCCTCTTTCGGCACGTCGATATTCAGATGGAAGTTGGCATTGACCGCCAAGGTTGATTTTGGTTTGCCGGTCATGGAGATAACGATATTGCCGTTGTCTTTTAGGAAAGGCAGTAGGCGGATCACCTCTTCGGTTTCACCGGAGTTGGATAGCGCCAGAAAGACATCGT
>CAZNML010000070.1:0-10265 GCA_964574275.1 uncultured Thiosulfatimonas sp.
CCCTGTTAATCACGCTGTTTTTAAATCCAATTCAGGTCAATCTAAACCCTTTAGGCATGTCAGCTCATAAAGAGGTGATCGATGAGTTTGAAAATCACAGCAGCCTGTCTCAGCCGATTTTAGTGACCATTCAGTCGGAGAACTGTCAATTTAGAAGCTTGGAGTGCAATCAGAAGCTTTCTGCATTTATAGAAAAAATGGAGCAGAAAATAGAGCTGCGTTTTGAGCCAGTGCTTGATCTGAACACCCTTTACAGCAGTTTTACCGAAGAGACTTTTGACTCCGTGACCACCGCCAAGTTTGCCCAGTTCAAACTTGGACTGGATATGATGTCGGTCGACCGCTATCTGTACGGTGAGAACTTTGATTCGGCCAACTACATCGCCTCGGTCAGCTTATTGGAGCCGGTGGCCAACCTGATTGAACTCAAAGAGGCGATTGAAGCACTCAATAACGAGCAGTCGCTGTTTAAGGTCGAGATTCAGGGGTATCTGTCGCAAATCGCCATCTATCAAAATATCTTTCTTGATGAGATGTTCTGGAGTGTACTGTCCATTCTGATTCTTTTGGCGGTGCTGTTTGTCGGATATTACCGCAAATTGGCAGTGCTGGTCAGTCTGTTCCCCGCCCTGCTGGCAATTGGGGTTCTGTTCTTTTTACACAGTATTATGGCGATGACGCTGTCGGTGATGACACTGATCGCCATTATTCTGTTTATCGGTTTGATTACCGATAATGTGATTCACATTTTAATGACCTACCGCAGACAGAGTGTGGACTGTTTCAAAACCGTATTTAAACCGATTATTCTGTCTAATCTGATTCTTATTTTCAGCCTGTTTTTAATGGCCGCAGTCAATCAAGGCTTCTTAAAGACATTCGGTATTGAGTTGGCGGTCCTGTTAACGGCTCACCTGCTGTTTCTGGTCTACCTGCTGCCAAGCATGTTTCAGAAGTTCATGCCCAGACAACAGCAGAACTGTCAGCTCTAATTCAGAGTTTGTCTTATTTAAAGAGCACCAAACAAAAACGCCTCCGCTATCAGCAGATAACGGAGGCGTTTTTTGTAAAGAGTCGAATAAACTCAGTGGCTGTTAAATATTAGAACTTACAACGCTTTAATTTATTCTTGTGAAACAGGCTGCTTTTCAGATCCTCGGTCACCGAGTCCGGGCGAATGGAGTACTGAATAGAGCGATTGGTTTTTGGATAGGTGATATCCCAAGAGGTAATCAAGTCATCACCAAAATAGGGTTTAATCTCATTGATAATAACCTTCTTCTCCAGCTCTCCGTGCTTGAAGACCTTCATCTCTTTAAGCTGATAGGCGCCCGAGTCAATCGTGTATTGTGAGGTTTTATTACCATCAATCAAGGTTAACTGATAGTGTTGTACCCCATCGATATCGATCTGTTTCGGTGTTTCAAACTCACCTTCAGGTATGCCCAAATCTTCATAAGAGATACCGATACCAAAGACCTCTTTGCCTTTATCGCTCTCTGGAATGATGCGCACGCGCTTTATTGCCGGGAAATAAGCGTAACGCTTGGCTTCGTCCCCGTCTTTATTGACCAAAACGGCGGTACACTTAATATCATCCGGTTCCAAAAAACGGATCAGGATTGAGCTCTTGTCTGTGCTCTGCTCTTTTTTGGCTAAAAAGAAGGCGCGTTTCTCCTGCTCACCACTCTGATAGTGAATGGTGGAGTCGATAATCGCACCAATACTCTTATGCACAAAGATCTTCACCCCTTTCTTATAGATGTCTTCAGCAGTCTCAGCCGACATGGCCGGTGTGGCCAGTGTCGCTAAGGTGATTGAAAGAATCGCAGTCAGGGGAGATTTTAGTTGCATGAAGTTATTCCCTTTTCTATTTAGCTTGCAAAATTAATCGTATCAATTGCAGACTGAGTAGACTCTCGCAGCGCTCTCTGGTTATCCAGTACCGCTAGAGAGTAGGTATTCATATTAGTCAACATGGTGTTGACGTTGGCACTAATGGTCTCCAGAATAATGTCTTCAGACTCTGGAGAGTACCACTCACGATCCAGAATCAGCGCCAGGCCTGTCAGAATCATATTAGTAATCTGCTTGATCACACCGTAGATCAGGATACCAAAATCAAGAATCAGGATCTCGGTATATACGATCAGGTGCTCAGTATAGACAATGCGATCCGCCATCTCACCGATGCGGTCGGCCATGACACCAATCTGCACCGCCATCCATAGAATGCGGTCGGCCATTACGCCCACCTCTTCACCACGTGAAGCGAACAGGTAACCGTACTCCATGCCTTGCTTGGCGAAGTCATAACCGTACTCCATACCCTGCATAGAGAAGTTGTAAGCGAACTCAGCCATCATTGAGGCAAAGTTAAAAGCATCCCCTTCGGTCTGTGAGGTAAATTCATAAGCGAACTCAGCCAGTTGCAAAGCAAAGTTATAGGCATCTGATTCCGCTGCACTGGTCGCTGCTGCTGCACCGGTTGCCGCTTCAGCTGCAGCTGCGGTGAAGTTCCCTTCCAGTTCCGTTACATCTTCAGCATCAACACTATCTGGTACATTAGCCAGCGCCGCCGATTTAATGGTAGAAGCATTGGTCGTTGCAAACGCGCTCATAGCACGGTCATTGGCATTCGGTGCCGAGGTAAACAGTGTACGGAATTTGTCCGCGGTGCTACCAGAGGTAAAGCCTGTTTGACCGGTTGCTGCCGCCTGCGCCTGACCGGATAGGTTGTTAAACAGCGCTTTCATTGCGAAAGAGGTCATCGCCAGAATAGAGGAGTTGTGTTTCAATTCGTTAACCGCACCGGTTACCTCTGCAGAATCCGCATCGAATTCTTCTTCCGATTCCATAGCAACCGCATTGTCGATACTGCCGATCGCCGTAGTCACGGTATTGGTCACCAGGTTCTCTGCCAGTGTTAACCACTTCAACGACAGTTTGCTGATCACATCGCCACTTGCAAGGAAGGTCGTCATGAATTCGACTTCATTGCTGCTGTCGGTTTCATCCAGATCATTGATATTGCTCAGTGCCAGCACCGATACCGACGCCACACTCATTTTAGCCAGGCTTAAGACAATACCGCCCTTGCTGCTGAAGTCCAGATCAGACAAAGCATCTTCTGTAATGGCACCTAATAGATCATCAATTGAGGTGAAGGTCAGGAATTTAAGCGCAATACTATCCGGGTTGTTACCCAGGTAAGTGAACAGGCCTGATAAAGCAGAAGAGACTAAATCTAAAACAAAACTTGAAAGAGGGTTATTTGAACCAATGACGCTCATTACCTCTGAAACTGCATCAGTCAATAGGCTGTATAGGTTAGACTCGTCGCTGCTCAGGCTGCCCTCTGCCGTCGCTTTTACCGACGCTCTGGTCAGGCTGATAGAAGATGAATTGGCATCAGAGGAGTTCGGGTTTTTATAATCAAACAGACGCATTGCCGCGATTAGCTTAGCAGTCTGGTGCTGGTAGTCTTCATAGGCCTGCTGGTGAGCGCTGATGGCGTTCTCCCAGATAGTGCCGTTACCCTGATCTGCCAGGTAGTGGTTAACCGGCAGTGCGAAATCACCTGTAATGTTATTCGGTGAGCGCGTTTCAAAGAATTGCGCTACAGCCGCATTGACCGTGCTTCTTACAAACACATTGGTATTGGCGTTATTAGTGGATAGATCGTTATTTAGCTCCGTATTTAGATCACTGTTAGTGTCATCAATGGTGCCCTGTTGAGTTTTAACGCCAGCCAGGTCATTATCAACCGCAGACGTGGTCTGCGCATTTGACGTAGCGGCTGAAGAACCGCCTCCACCGCCACATCCGTACAATGACGCAGGAATGGCAGCCGCCGCTGCTAGCTTTGATGTTAGGGTTAAAAACTCTCTTCTATCCATGGTAACTCCCTCTATGAAATCGTTTGTTGCGCGGATTATACCCTATTTTTTCTATTTCCATAATAAAAAGAATAAATTAGCCTTATATCCACATAAAAATCATTGAAAAATTGATACAGGTTAAATCTTAAAAGCGGATTTTATAAAACCTAAATAATACTTATGAATTTGTATAGAATAGCTTGATTGAATTAAAAACCTATGTTGACCAGCTTTAAACACTTATGACCAACGCCAGCGATCTATTTAAACGACTATTTGATGCCACAGAATTAAGCGGCTCTCAGCTAACTCAATCACAACAGGCCTGCCAAATTGCCATAGAAGCACAATGCCTGCCTGAAACCAGCCTGGTTCGCAGTGTCGATGTTGCCCTGATTCTTTCCAGTGTGCGTGTGGATGCTGAAACACTGATCGCAACGCTATTGAGCGATACCAATGTAGAAGAGATCTATAGCAACGACTATCTGGTTGAAAACTTTGGCGAGGCTACCGCCTCTTTGGTAGACGGTATCCGCCGTTTAAATCACTTTAAAGACCTGGAAATTGGCCGTTCTGATGTGCAGAATGAGCGCCTGAGACAGATGCTGTTAGCCATGACCTCGGATATTCGTATTATGATGGTCAAACTGGCTTACCGTGTCGCCCGCCTGCGCCACCTGAAATTTGAAGATGAGCAGAGCCGCCGCCAGATCTCTGAAGAGACGCAGTTTATCTTCGCGCCGCTTGCCAACCGTTTAGGGATTGCACAGTTAAAGTGGGAGCTGGAGGATCTTTCGTTCCGTTTCCTTCATCCGCACGACTATAAACGCATTGCCGGTCAACTGGATTCGAAACGCACCGAACGCGAAGATTACATCAGCGCGGTGATCTCTACTTTGACCACCCTGCTTGAGTCGCAAGATATTCACGCCAGAATCAGTGGCCGTCCCAAGCACATCTTCAGTATCTGGAAAAAGATGTCGCGCAAGCAACTGCCGATTGATGAGCTGTATGACCTGCGTGCAGTGCGTATCTATGTTGACTCCATCAAGCAGTGTTATGAAGTGCTGGGCTTAATCCACAGCCACTGGAGCTATGTTAAGGACGAGTTTGATGACTATATTGCCACCCCTAAAGACAACGGTTATCAATCGATTCACACCGTTATCTTAGGCCCGGAAGGTAAAACCGTAGAGATCCAGATTCGTACCATGGAGATGCACCACCACGCTGAGTACGGAGTGGCGGCTCACTGGCGCTATAAAGAGGGGGCTGCCGGAGTTGATCAAAATCTTGAAAAAAGTATCAGCAATGTACGTCAGATGCTGGAGAACAGTGATGACCCTGAGGTCTTTAAAGAGATTCGCACTGAGTTACAAAGCCAGCATATCTATGTGATGACACCGAGCAATGACATCATTACCTTGCGTCAGGAAGCAACTCCGTTAGATTTTGCCTATAATATTCATACAGAGCTGGGCCACGGTTGCCGAGGCGCCAAAATTAATGGTCGCATTAAGCCGCTAACCACTGAGCTGAAAACCGGTGATAAGGTGGAAGTGATTACGGTTAAAACCGGCGGCCCGAGCCGCAACTGGCTGAATCCGAACTTAGGTTATTTAAAGAGCAGCAGCGCGCGCTCAAAAGTTAAAAACTGGTTCAATAAGCAGGACAAGGCGCAAAATATTCAGGCCGGTGAAGCCCTTTACTCTCGTGAAATCAGACGCTTAAACGCCACTTCTGTCAAAGTTTCCGATATGGTTGAGCGCTTCAGACTAGGAAGTGAACAGGAGCTTTACGAGCAGATCGGTAAGGGGCGTGTTAATGAGCGCCAGCTAGCGAATGCCATTCAGGAGCAGATCAAGCCGACACAAAAATCCTTTACTTTCAAAGCGGTTCAGAGCAGTGAGGTCGCACCGGAGGACAAACAGGTTTATGTGCCTGGCGCACCGCAGTTAACCACCAATCTGGCACCCTGCTGCGAACCTCACCATGGCGATGATATTGTCGGTTATGTGACACGTGGACGCGGCATCACCGTGCATCGTAGCGACTGCCCAAATGTACTGAATATGACCCATGAAGAGCTGCAGCGTCTGATTGATGTCTCCTGGACTCCGTCTGAAGATGAGAGCGAATTCTTTACCGCTGATCTGGCGATTACCGCCTTTGACCGTAAAGGGCTGCTTAGAGATGTGATGGCAGCACTGGTAGATCTGGATATCAACCTGCTTACCTCGGAAACGCATACCGACAACAGCAGTCGTACGGTTAACATGAAACTGAAACTGGAGATGGAGAGCGGAACTCATCTAGGGGATATTCTGGATAATATTGAACGTATTCAAAATATCGATTCGGCCACGATCAGTCAGATATAGGCTTACCTTAAACCAAACAGGCCTGCTCGATTTTAAATAGAATTAAATCGGCAGGCTGTCTTGACTGAGTACAACCTCGGTTTGCCTGCCGTGCACTAAACTAATCGGCAGCTCCTCACCACTCAACCATAATTGAATCGCATCGCGCTTATTACAGCCGGTAATGATTTTCAACACATGTTCACTATTGCTCAGACAGGCTTGAGAGAGCGTCACCCGCTCCGCAGGTGGTTTGGGAGAGTCAAACTCCGTTTGCACCAGCTGATAACTCTCTTCAGCGTGCTCATGACCTGGAAACAGGCTGGCTGTATGACCATCTTCACCCATTCCCAGCAGCACCAAATCAAATATCTGCCCCGATACCACCGGAACATAACGTCTAACCGCTTCCATTGCGCCTAACTCCGCCGGTATAAAGTGTTGGTTGGCATCCGGAATCGGACTATGATCCAGCCAGGCCTGTTGCAGAGCCAGGCTATTACGCTCAGCATCCTCAGCTGGCAGGCAGCGTTCATCCCCCATATAGATATGCCATCTGCGCCAGTTTATGCTGCTGTCAGTGTGGCAGTCCGCTAATTGCCGATAGACCTGCAGCGGTGTGGTGCCGCCGGCGGTCACCAGATGGAATTCCCCCCGCTCCCGTATCGCCTGTTTGGAGAGTTGAATGATCCTGCTGACAGTATAGTCGGCAACCTCCGCCGCCGATGCAAACACCTGCCAATTATCGGGAAGTTGCATCGGACTAACCACAATGCGACACTCCGGGTTCGACACTGAAGCGCCACTCCTGTTGCGGGTGGTCAAACAGTTTATTGGAATCTTTTGGTCCCCAGGAACCGGATGGATAGGTGTCAATATAGCCGCTGTTGATCGCCCAGGTTTTAATGACCGGATCAACCACATCCCAGGCGGCTTTGACTTCATCGTAACGCAGGAATAAGGAGCGGTCGCCTTTAATCACGTCCAATAGCAGCTCCTCATAGGCATCATTGGAGTGGTCACCCGGTTCACAAAGACTGGCATCCAGGCTGATCTGACGGGTATCAATCTCTAATCCCGGTTTTTTAGCCGTCATCTCCAGCTTAATGCCTTCATTGGGTTGAATGCTAAATACAATCCAGTTGGGCTCCATCTTATTGACTTGCGATGCCTTAAAGAACTGCTGTGGCGGATGTTTAAAACAGATTGAGATCAGTGTCTGATTTTTGGTCATGTTTTTACCGGTCTGCAGATAGAATGGTACCCCCTCCCAGCGCCAGTTATCGATATACAGCTTCAGAGCTGCATAGGTCTCGGTCACACTGTTCTGATCAACCCCCTCCTCCTGCAGGTAGGATTTAACCGCCTGATCATTGATAAAACCTTCGCTGTACTGCGCTCGATAGGACTGCGCATTGACGTGTTTTTTGGTAATCGGCCGAATCGATTTAAGCAGCTTAACCTTCTCATCACGCAGCGCTTCTGCCTCCATCGAAGCTGGCGGTTCCATCGCAATCAACGCCAGCAGCTGCAACAGATGACTTTGAATCATATCG
Organism: uncultured Thiosulfatimonas sp.; assembly: GCA_964574275.1. Lineage (GTDB taxonomy): Bacteria > Pseudomonadota > Gammaproteobacteria > Thiomicrospirales > Thiomicrospiraceae > Thiomicrorhabdus. Next base: position 7,798 of record CAZNML010000070.1, read on the forward strand.
CGCATCGCTCCGCTGTTATCGTAATAGCCGGCACGGCTGCCGATAGGTCGGTCTTCGGAGTGGGTAATTTGAATATGGTCGATGTAATTACGATTCCACAGCGGCTCCATTAACAGATTGGCAAAACGGAATACCATAATATTCTGCACCATGCCTTTGCCAAGGTAGTGGTCAATACGGTAGGTCTGCTCCTCATCCAGATAGTGGTTCAGCTGATACTGCAGGGCTTTGGCGGACTCCTGATCATAACCGAACGGCTTCTCCAGTACCACACGTTTCCAGCCCTTGGTTTGATCCAATAAGCCCTCTTCGCCCAGATGGCGCACCACCGGACCAAAATCAGCGGGACTCATTGACAGGTAAAAAGCCATATTGCATGACCAGCCCTTATCACAGATAAACTGCTGCAGGCCTGCGTATTTGCTTTTGTCGTTGATGTCCATTTTGTAATAGCTGAGGCGCTTGGCAAACTTCTTATAGACCGATTTTGTAATGCCGCCACGTGCCGCCTGATCAATGGATTCAAGCACCATTTTTTTCCAGTCGGAGTTGCTCAGATCACGTCGACCGATGGCGACGATATTCACCTCTGGCGCCAGGCGCTGTTCATCCTCGAGGTGGTAGAATGCCGGCATCAGCTTGGTTAAAGAGAGGTTACCGGTTGCGCCAAAGATGACGTAGGTACATGGAGTATGTTTAGCCATAAACCTTATACCTCATAACTGCTGGAGCTGATATTGCCACCCGACTGAATCCAGTCGGTATGGAAGCGTTGACCGCGCGGTGCATCGACACGCTCATAGGTGTGTGCGCCGAAATAGTCTCGCTGAGCCTGTAACATATTGGCGGAGACAGTTGCACTGCGGTAGCCATCAAAGAACGCCAGGGCGGAGCTCAACGCCGGAGTGGGAATACTCTGTTGAATACCAAAGATAATCGCTTTACGCCAGTTGGCTTCAGCCTGTTTAATCGCATTCTCAAAGAAGTTGTCCTGCAGCAAGTTTTGCAGGGCCGGTTTCTCATCGAACGCACGTTTGATCTCTCCCAAGAAGGTGCTGCGGATAATGCAGCCGCCACGCCACATTAGAGCGATGCCACCATAATTCAGATCCCACTCAAACTCTTTGGCCGCCTCTTTCATCAACATATAACCCTGTGTGTAGGAGATGATTTTAGAGGCATACAAAGCATCATGAATCGCTTTTAGCGTTGCTTCCTTATCGGCTACAGCGGGTTTGGGACCTCGTGGAAAGAGTTTAGAGGCGGTGATGCGCTCCTCTTTCAGAGCGGACAGACAGCGTGCATAGACTGATTCCGTAATCAGAGTCAGTGGTACACCCAAATCCAAAGAGTTGATGCCGGTCCACTTGCCGGTACCTTTTTGACCGGCCGCATCCAGAATCTTATCCACTAAAGGCGCGCCATCGGTGTCTTTAAAACTGAGAATATCCGCGGTAATTTCGATCAGATAGGAGTCGAGCACCCCCTTATTCCACTCGGCAAACACAGAGTGACACTCATCGGCGCTCATCTGCAGGCCTTCTCGCATCAATTGATAGGCTTCAGAGATCAGTTGCATATCGCCGTACTCAATGCCGTTGTGCACCATTTTGACATAGTGCCCAGCCCCGTCTGGACCGACCCAGTCACAGCAGGCCTCATCACCCGACTGCGCAGCGATCGCCTGAAAAATCGATTTTACCGCTGGCCAGGCCTGCGGATTGCCGCCTGGCATAATAGATGGGCCATTACGCGCCCCCTCTTCACCACCGGAAACGCCTGTACCAATAAACAGCAGCCCCTCTTTTTCAAGCCATTTGGTTCTACGAGTTGAATCGATATAGAGTGAGTTGCCGCCATCGATAATAATGTCACCTTTATCCAGCAGTGGAATTAACTGCTCGATAAAGGCGTCAACGACCTCGCCCGCTTTGACCATCAGCATCACTTTGCGTGGTGCCTTTAGTGAATTGACAAGCTCCTGCAGAGAGTAAGCCCCCATAATAGAGCGCTCTGCCACACGGTTATCAATAAATGAATTGGTTTTATCAGCACTTCGATTGTATACGGCAACGCTAAACCCCTTATCGGCCATATTCAACACTAAATTCTGGCCCATAACAGCCAAACCAATTAAACCAATATCTGCCTGCGACATATGCACTCCTGAAATAGAAAAAAGGAATAATTACTTATATTGTAGCGAATGTTTATTAAGCTACTATTGCAATTATGAGTATAGAAAGATGTTTTCTTGATTTTGGGTAAGAATACCCGCTACGACGCTGTAGAGAGGTGGACTGACTGTGTCCTGAATAAGATTCAGTTTATCAATGGAAGAAAATAAAATCCAGAAATAAAAAAAGCCCGCATAAAGCGAGCTTTTTAAATATGGCGTCCCGTAGGGGAGTCGAACCCCTGTTACAGCCGTGAAAGGGCCGTGTCCTAGGCCTCTAGACGAACGGGAC
>CAZNML010000071.1:0-5559 GCA_964574275.1 uncultured Thiosulfatimonas sp.
ACCTATCGCGGCCAGGAGCTGTGGGATAGCTTTGGAGACCACCTCTCCGAGATGGCTAGCTTCAGAGAGCTGTATATGGACCCGCAATGGCAAGCAAAGCTCAACCCGGGTGAAGTGACCGATGCGGCCAGTGAGCAGGCTCAGAAGTTGTTACTAAGTGTTTTACAGGACAAAGCGCTTATGAAGACCTGGTTTGGCCGTTTTGCCACTCAGCTGGATCAGGTTGCAGCACAACAACTGCCAGAACCGCTAACACCAGAGGAAACACCGGATATTGAGGACTTTATGGGAGCGCTACTAGAAGAGCCAGGCCTGATAAAAGATCCGGTATGCCGTTTTGCCTATGCAGAGGTCAATGATCAAACGCACCTCTATATCAATGGCGCTATCTGGGATACTTTCGGGGCAAGCGACGACTTTATCGCCAAGGTTGCCAACCAGTCTTTCTTAACTCAGGATGAACTGCTGTTATGTGGAGACAATGCAGGCAATATTCGACTGCTGTTTGATCTATGGAAACTGCAGTATCTGGTGTTTATTGATTAAACACCTAAATCAAAGGGAGTCATTCACTCCCTTTTAACTAAAACTTAAACCGAAGAAACTCAGCCGCGAGTCATACCACCTTTTTCGCATAACTGGCACGCTCCATCTCTACCACCTCTACAGTTATTACCAACTTGCTACTCATCAGCTTTGACAGAGCCGTCAGCATCGCCTGACTCAACTCAACTCTGTGCTGCACACTCCTGCCCTGATGGATACGACAGATCACATGCATAAAACCGTGCTCTTTCAAACCCAGGCGGTAGTTTTCAACCGGGTGTAAACGCACCTTGATGTTGTCAGCATTGAACAGGCCTGTTGATTCCACTGCCTCAAAGGCACAATCCAACAACTCGCTTTGCTCCTTATTTGCAAATGTGTTCTGGCTATATTCAAAAATAATGTGCGGCATACTCTCTCCAGTAAACACTCTATAAGGTTTTATTTTACCCAATAAAAAAGCCGGTCTATAAACCGGCTTACAATAACGAACCCACGCTACGCGATCAGAGCGTATGCATGGAAAAACCTTCCTGCTGCAAAAGCTCAGCAGTCGTGCTGTTGGTCAATACCGCTTGCGAAGCGTTGTCGCCCGACAGGTAACGTTGAGCGACCTCTCGCAGTTCATCCAGGGTGGTGGAGATCACCCCTTGACGATACGCCATTCTAACTTCATGGGTGCGACCATACAGTTTCTGATAGAAGGCTTTTTTAGCTTCACCGGCCGGAGAGCCCGGCTTATCCATGGCGCTAATCACATTCAGAATCGCTTCATCGACTTTAGCCTGAGTCGCTTCAGAACTCATCAACCAATCCTTGGCGCGGGTAAAGTCTTCAAACGTCTCCAACAGGCGCGGATCGCGATAGGAGTAGAACACAAATGAGGCCGCTTCGGCATTAAAGCTGGCACCGCCACCGTAAGCCCCGCCCTTTTCACGAATGGTCGAGTGCAGGAAACCGTTGCGCAAACAGGCGCCTAATACCGCCAATTTCGGCGCATCTGCATGATCAGACTGTACCGCAGGATAGGCCGTCGCACAGAAGTTAACCTGCGTACTGGTCACCCAGGCCTGTTTAATCTGCTGAGTAGACGCTTGCAGACTAAATTCAGCCGCAATTTTAGCGGGCTGCTGAGTCGACTGCCAGCGAGTCTGCATGCCCTCTATCGAAGCATCATAGCTGTGCTCATCAGCCACCAACAGGCCCTGCTTAGGTGCATCACACAGCTTACCCTGAATGCTTTTCAAGTCACCAGCAAAGGACTCTAAAGCATCGTCATCCTGTAGCTGATCATTCAGCTGTTTAACAAATTGAATACCGGCAAAACCGCTGCGCTCAAACTTCCACTTGGCCGCCGCGGTCATATTCTGAGTCGCCGCCATCATCGCATGACCGTGACCATTACCGGTAATACCATGATCGACGCTGGCACGCACCTGACCTACTAAGTCCCGAATACGGCTCATCTCATCAAAGCGCGCGCTATACAGAGTCTCTTCAAGCAGGCCTGCCATCTGCTGCTGGTTTCGCGCTAACGCTTTGGAAGAGACGATATAGTGGCTGTGATAATCGCCTGGCGCACCGATCCTGGAGCGGATGGCAGAACTGGCTGAAATACCACCGTAAATAGCCGCCTGGTGCGACTGTGTTTGAATATAATCTCGTCCTCCACTGCCAACTTCGGTTAAGCAGCTGTTAAACAGCGGCAGAATCGCCTTTTCATGTTCGGAAAGCGCCGGTAGATCCACCAGAATCTGCTCATACACCAGCCCATTGGTACCGCACTGGTAACCACTGACAGCCAAGTCGCCCACTTTCTCGTCCTGATGCGCCATCACTTTAATGTCCGCTGGGATATCGTCTTTGGTCACCTCCGGCAATATATCAGGATCATCCACCTCCTGTTGACGCGCTTCCAGAGCCAACGCCTGATCGATAATGGCCTGCTTCTGCTCCTCTGTCAGGCCTGCCTGAATGGCCGCCAGTTTGTCTTTTTCATGCTGCTCTTCACGCTGAGCCAGCTCAGCATCCGGTGCCAGAGTCAGACGTACCTGATGCCTGTTGTCCAATAACCAGCTTTTGACCAGATTAGGAATAAACTGCGGATCTTCAATCTCCTGCTCCAACTCTTTCAATGCCACATCGACATCCAGCAGAGCAATCGGGTCACCGTCGTGTAGCGCACCCGGCAGCGCATGCAGAATCAACTGCAGTCCGTATGGGTAGCTGTCGCCGCCCACCTCACGCTGTGACAACTCCAACTGATGCAACATCGCCTGCAGTTGGCTCTGGTCAACGCCCTCTTCAGCAATGCGTTGCAGTTCCGTTAAGATTAGTGTCTCCACCGCCTGCGCGTGCTCTGCTTCAGAACCCTGTACACCAACCACAAACACCATCTCTTTGTTCGACTCTTCCAGCCCGCACAGTGGCGACGGTGCATTGCCTAACTCGGTATTTTCCAACACTCTACGCAATGGAGAGGCACTGTTGTCCAATAGCACCGACGACAGTAGATGGCCTTTTAACACCTCTTTCGGATCTTTGTTCTCACCTAATAACCAGCCCAGAACAATATGCGTTTTTTCAGTCAGTTCCTCTTCATCCAGAGCGTAAACACCTTCAACTTGCTGCGGTGCACTAAAGCGCTCCTCCAAACCGACATGTACCTGCTCAACCGGCGTCTGAAAACGCTGTAATGCCAGGTTTTCAAACTGAGTCTGGTGCTCAATAGCGGCAATGTCACCGTAGGTCATAAATACCGAATTAGACGGGTGATAGTGCGCCTGATGGAAATCCAGCAGCTGCTGATGAGTCAGATTGGGAATATCCTCCGGCTCACCGCCACTGTTGTAGTGGTAGGTATTAGTCGGATAGATCGCACTGGTCATCGCCTGCCATAGCCTTGAAATAGGCGAACTCATCGCCCCTTTCATCTCATTAAACACCACCCCTTTATAGGTCAACGCGGAGTTCGGGTTATCCATCTCTTCAAACTCAAAACGGTGCCCTTCCTGAGCAAAATCCAAAGCGTCCAGATTTGGAAAAAACACCGCATCCATATAGACTTCAAGCAGGTTCTGGAAGTCTTTGCGGTTCTCGGTCGCAAAAGGGTAAGCGGTCCAGTCGCTGGAGGTAAAGGCGTTCATAAAGGTGTTTAACGAGCGACGAATCATCATAAAGAACGGGTCACGCACCGGAAACTTCTCACTGCCACACAGCACCGTATGTTCCAGAATATGCGCCACACCAGTTGAGTCCATCGGTACCGTTCTTAACGCCACCATAAACACATTTTGCGGGTCGTCCGCCGCTAAATGGTAGTGCGTGGCACCGGTCTTTTTGTGCAGATAGTGCTCAACCGTTAAATTCAAGGTATCAATAGTGTGTTGTCCAATAAACTCAAATGCAGAGTGCGCTTTTGACATGGTGTTTCCTGTTATTGTGTTATTCATCGACCCGCATTAAATTAAAAGCAGGTTAAACTGAAAGCGGGAAAAATAAGATAAAAAAAGGCCAACAAGTGGCCTTTTTATAAAACGAGAGGCTAAATTAAGCTTCTACGGCTTTGATAGAGAGTTTGACACGACCCTGTTTATCGATATCGGTCAGTTTCACTTTGATCTCCTGACCCTCTTTCAGGTAGTCATTAACGTCTTCCACACGCTCTTCGGCAATTTGAGAGACGTGTACCAACCCTTCACGACCCGGCATATAAGCCACAAAGGCACCAAAATCAACGATCTTCTTCACCACGGCATCATAGGTTTTGCCGATTTCTGGTTCTGCTGTGATTTCAGCAATACGCGCCTTGGCCATCTCCGCTGACTCATTATCGGTTGCAGCGATCTTCACATTACCGTCGTCATCAATCTCAATGGTACAACCGGTCTCTTCGGTTAATGCGCGAATGGTCGCGCCACCTTTACCGATGATCTCACGTACTTTTTCAGGCTTCACTTTAACCATAAAGAAGCGTGGCGCGGTTTCACCCACTGTCTCATTCGAGCTGCTGATCGCTTTGGCCATCTCTCCAAGGATATTTAGACGTCCCGCTTTGGCTTGATCCAGTGCGATCTGCATGATCTCTTCAGTGATTCCGGTGATTTTAATGTCCATCTGCAGCGCGGTAATCCCCTGATCGGTTCCGGCTACCTTAAAGTCCATATCACCCAGGTGATCTTCATCACCCAGAATATCCGAAAGTACCGCAAAACCAGACTCTTCTTTGATTAGACCCATGGCGATACCGGCGATCGGTGCCGCAATCGGCACACCGGCATGCATCAGTGACATAGAGGTACCACAAACCGATGCCATTGAGCTTGAACCGTTCGACTCGGTAATCTCTGATACCACACGGATAGTGTATGGGAACTCATCAGCCGTTGGTAGCAGAGCGGCAACACCACGACGTGCCAGCATACCGTGACCGATCTCACGACGCCCCGGGCTACCGGTACGACCACACTCACCGACCGAGAACGGAGGGAAGTTATAGTGCAGCATAAAACGATCATGATAAGAACCGGTCAGATCATCAACGATCTTAGCATCACGCTCTGTACCTAGAGTGGTCACTACTAATGCCTGAGTTTCACCACGGGTAAACAGCGCAGAACCATGAACCTGAGGCAGTACACCAACTTGACAGTTGATATTGCGCACCGTTTTTGTATCACGGCCATCGATACGTGGTTCACCGGCGATAATGCGTCCACGCACCACCTCTTTCTGCACCTTACCAAACATCGCTTCAATGTCTTTATCTTCGTAACCGGTTGGGTTCTCTTCTGTATCTGTTAACTCATCCAGTGCCTTGGCTTTAGCTGCGTCCAGTGCCGCATAACGATCCATCTTGTCAGCAATGGTGTAAGCCGCTTCCACATCAGAACGGATCGAAGCAAATACCGCATCCTTAAGTGCCATATTCTCTTCCGCTGCCTGCCAGTCCCAACGAGGTTTACCGGCTTTTTCGGCAAACTCTTGAATCGCTTTAATCGCTACCTGCATCTG
>CAZNML010000071.1:5659-7661 GCA_964574275.1 uncultured Thiosulfatimonas sp.
GTGGCAATAATCTGCACTTCATTTAAAAAGCCTTTCGGGAATAGAGGGCGAATTGGACGGTCAATCAGACGTGAGGTTAAGGTCTCCTTCTCTGAAGGGCGACCTTCACGTTTTAAGAAGCCACCAGGGATCTTACCAGCCGCATAGGCTTTCTCCTGGTAGTTAACTGTCAATGGGAAAAAGTCTTGACCCTCTTTTGCCGTTTTAGCCGCTACCGCTGTCACTAAAACACGCGTATCACCCATACCAACAATAACAGCACCATCAGCCTGACGAGCGATTTCGCCAGTTTCTAACGTTACTTGATGGTCACCATATTGAAAAGACTTTGTGATCTTAGCCATGAAACATCCTTTTTTAGAGTCTTGTTACGCCCTCGCCCGGCTGAAACCTGAATCCCTAAACAAACAGAAATTTGCTTAGGGATTCAGGCTCTCGGTTTGCAGCCGACAATGAACATTTTTAAATGATATAAACCAGATTATTCTACTCTTTCTTTACTGCCATTACACCCGTCAAATACGAAAATATTCGGTGAAATGGAGAATTAGAGTGAGACGCTTGAAAAATCAATTCACCAGGCCTGATCAAAGTGCATTTATTTATAGATTTGAAGGCTAAAGAATTGACTTGCTCGTGAAGTTTTGGACAAAAAAAAAGCCCCGCTAGGCGGGGCTTCTCTATTCAAGACATTTGGATTACTTACGTAGACCAAGACGCTTGATGATGCTTAGGTATCTTTCACCATCTTTCTTGTGGATATAATCCAAAAGCTTACGACGACGAGATACTAAACGTAATAAACCAGTACGAGAATGGTTATCTTGTTTGTGCTCTTTAAAGTGCTCAGTCAGGTATTTGATACGGTGTGTCAAAAGTGCGATTTGAACTTCTGGTGAACCTGTATCACCTTCTTTAGTTGCGTATTCTGCAACGATTTTAGCTTTAACTTCTGCGTTAAACATAAACGAGTACTCTCTGTTAGATCGGTTTTAATAAAAAATCAATTTCCACAACCGATGATAGAAACTGAAGCCGCATATTATACTGATATCTACAGAAAACACAAACCCCCTGCCGATTAGAAATCGACAAGGGGTTTACAGCTCGCTATCGACGCAGTCGTTCAGTCTAATCGACTGATTCTAAAAGAAGCTTAACGCTTTCCGAAACCTTGAACATAGTGTTCCAGAGAGTTGATGTCATTCCCCATATGGCGAATCAGGTTGTCCAGACTGACAATGGCATTTTCCAAAATATTTACCGCGATATAAGGCTCTTCAACCTTTAAGCGATCATACATTGGACGTGTTAACACCAACAGCTTAACGCCTTTTTTACAGGCCGACATTCTCAAGTTACGCGGCTTACGGTCAAAGAAAGACATCTCACCGATCAGGGTTCCCTCTTTCTGCTTACCAACCGAGGTGCCGTCACCACTGCTGAATTGAACCTTGCCATACATGACAAAACCTAAAGCTTCACCCACTTCACCGGCATCGGAGATGATTTCACCATCTTTATAATCCTTCTCCTGAAGGTACTCTGTTAACTTCTCAACGTCGGATTTGGTCAGAGATTCACAAATTAAATTGTCTTGGAAGTAATTAAATAGTTTCTTAGCGGAAACAGTTACCATAAGGCCTCCTTATTGTTATTGTGTAGGCGACAGCCCGGTCTATGGTTTTTGGGCAATAAATGACGCGACCGGCCTGCCATCGGCTATTTCATCTATTCTATCAGTAATAATCTGGAAGTCTGCAAAAACTTGACTCAACTCGTTTTCCTGCAAAATGAAGTTGGGATTCTTCGGCGAACCAAACTGCTCAACCCCGGCAGAGAAGGTTTGAAAGACTATCCAGCCCCCCGGTTTGATCATCTGTTTGATCTGCGCATACAGATCACGATTGAGAAAGCGCATCACCATCACCAGATCAAACTGCTGCTCAGGAATACAAGCGGGCTTTTTCAGATCACAGCACTTAAACTTAACGGCGGCGCC
>CAZNML010000071.1:7761-10190 GCA_964574275.1 uncultured Thiosulfatimonas sp.
CCCCAGTTCAACATCGCCTCGGTTGAATCCACCACCAATGAGCCATTTACCTGATAGTTTTTACTGTCTAAATAGACCGAGGCCTCTTCTATCGACTGATTGGAGCCGACCAGAAAAAAGGTTGCCGGTGAAGCCGGCAGCTCGTTGAGGTGCTCCGGCAGGTCTTCCCAAGCCATCCAGGTTGAGTCCTTGATGTGCGCCTGCTTGAACTCAGCAAATGAACGCAGATCAAGTATGCCGTCGGCACTGGCAAACAGCATTACTTCTGCCCCTGCTCAGCACTGTCTAAGTTAAAGACACGCTTGGGTTTCAGCAGATTCTTTTCAGCCTGCCACTCCCCCACGGCAAAGAACACGCCGTGATCGTCATAAAAACGCACCAACTGCGTATCGGGCTGCGGTAGCTCCAACTTCTGGCCGAACTTAATCAACTGCGTCTGCTGCGCATCCAGATCAATACGCTGCAGATGCTGCAAAGCGATATCCAGCGGCTTTAGACAGGCGTGCTTCTGCTGTTCAATCTGCTCCAGTGTCAGCATATCATCGCCTTTTAAAGAGCCGGTCTGTGTGCGGTGCAAGGCGGTAAGGTGCCCGACCGTGCCTAAGGCTTGGGCAATATCCTCACCCAAGGTGCGTACATAGGTGCCTTTAGAACAGAGCACATCAAACACAATCTGCTCCGCACTGAAAGAGACCAGAGTCAAATCCAGAATCTCTATCGGACGCGCTGGACGCTCGATCTCAATCCCCTGTCGGGCATAGTAGTAGAGCGGCTTGCCCTGGTGTTTCAAGGCGGAGTACATCGGCGGAACCTGCATAATCGGCCCCTTAAACTTCTCCAAGACGGCTTCAATCAGCTCGACCGACAGTTCCGGTACCGGCAGGGTTTGAATAATCTCACCTTCGGTATCACCAGTATCGCTCTTCTCGCCCAGCTTTAAGGTTGCGGTATAGCGTTTGTCCGACTCCAGCAACAGGCCTGATACTTTAGTCGCCTCACCTAAACAGATCGGCAGCAAGCCGGTGGCAAAAGGGTCCAAAGCACCGGTATGCCCGCCTTTTTTGGCATTAAAGATACGAATCACCTTTTGCAGAATGCCATTGGAGGAGTCACCGGCCGGTTTGTTCAACAGCACAATGCCGTGCACATTTTCTCTGGGAGGTCTTCTATATTGCGCCATACTACTGCTTATTCAACGCCTTGTTAATCAACGCTTCCATATGCGCCGCCTTCTCAGGAATCGCGTCATAATAGAAACGAATATCCGGCACGATACGCAGACGCAGGCGACTGCCCAGTTCCGAGCGTAGAAAACCTTTGGCTTTTTCCAGGGCCTTTAATACCTCCTGCACTTCAGGATCCGCTTCCTGGTGACCGATCAAGGCAAAATTCACCTTAGCGATACTTAAATCCTTGGTCACTTTACAGTTGGTAATACTGATCTTTTCAAAACGCGGGTCTTTGGCCTCTCTAATCAGAAGCTCCGACAGCGTTCTGTGTATTTCTTGCGCCACACGAGTTGGGCGACTAAAGTTTTGTTGTTGTTTCATATTTCTCAATCTTAGAAATGGAAAATGCCCCATAAGGAGCATTTTAATTCAATTAACAAACCCAACCGGCTAGGCCTGTTGAATTTGTTATTGTCATTTTTGTCAGTAAGGCACTCAATTAATCAAGTGTACGCTTAACTTCAACGCGTTCATAACACTCGATCTGATCGCCTACCTGAACGTCGTTATAGTCTTTAACACCGATACCACATTCGATACCTTTGTTAACTTCCATAACGTCATCTTTAAAGCGGCGCAGTGACTCAAGTACCCCTTCGTAAATAACCACGTTATCACGTAGAACACGAATTGGGTTATTACGTTTAACTGTACCTTCTGTCACCATACAACCAGCGATCAAGCCGATCTTCGGTGCTTTAAAGACGTCACGTACATCCGCCACACCCACGATATCTTCACGGAAGTCCGGTGCCATTTTACCTTCAATCGCACGTTTCACTTCATCAACGATCTCATAGATAACGCTGTAGTATTTCAGACCAATACCTTCATTATCGATGATACGTTTTGCAGAAGCGTCCGCACGTACGTTGAAACCGAAAATTAAGGCATCAGAAGCCATCGCCAGGTTAGCGTCGGTTTCAGAGATTCCACCCACACCTGAAGAGACAATCACCACTTTGATTTCGTCGGTTGACAGTTTAAGTAGCGCATCCGAGATCGCCTGAATCGAACCTTGTACATCGGCTTTCAGTACGATATTAACGTTCTGCACATCGCCTTCCGCCATCTTATTGAACATGTTGTCCAACTTAGATTTCTGCTGACGAGCAATCTTAAGCTCTTTGAACTTACCTTGACGGAACGTCGCGGCTTCACGTGCTTTACGCTCGTTATCAACGGTGATCATCTCATCAC
>CAZNML010000072.1:0-2928 GCA_964574275.1 uncultured Thiosulfatimonas sp.
ACCAGAAAATCAGGCTCAATGCCCTCTTTCAACAATCGAGCAGAAGTACGGGCTGCCGCGAAGATGATCAACTTGTCGGCATGTGCCTTAATCCAGTCAATGGAGTCATCCAGAGAGGGCCCGCCACCGATCATTAACACATCTCGTTTTTTTAAGCGGCCCCGCAACAGAGAGATCGGTCTGATATTACGATGAATATTCATGGTTTGCGCATCGACAAAAGAGCGCGTCACACTGGTGACATTCTCGGCAAACATCAATTTTCGATAATTGTCTTCGGTATAAGCCAGCAACAGCCCATAGGCATCATCATATTTTGCATCGATAATCGCCAAAGATTTGGTGAGCTGAATTTTCCCTGAAGCCATATACTCCACTTCAGACTGACTTAATACCTCCATTGGAAAATCGGCCGGATAACACTCAACCCAATTCGGCAGGTCACTGATATCAATATCAGCAAAGACCTTTTGAAAATCAATAAAGATAAATTTTCGCCCTTCGCGTTTATCTTTAAAGTGCTCTGCCAGATAGAACGGCAGCAGGCCAGAATCAGAGCCAATCACAATATAGAGCGTATCTTTTTTTTCAAAGGTCTCTTTGAAATAGCGTCCAAAAACAGTCGCTGCTGAACTCTCTTTAAAGAGCGAACCATTTACAGATGTAAACGACTTCTCTCCATACGGATTGGTGATGGGCTCACCAGGGTTAAAATCAAACTCCATTATAGATCCTTTTATATTTACGACCTTGTCCACCAATGCTTATGGCCAGTTCGACACCATCTTAACAGGCCTGCTCACAACTATCATTCGGGCTAGTTATTTTATTCTCCGCTTTAAAAACCCGCTCAAGTGCCGTCAATGCTGCTTCATTATTCGGCTCCAGTGCAAGGATTCTGTGACAAGCCTCTTTCACCAGAGTGAAATTCTCCTGTTTCGTGGCCAGCTCAACCACTCTGAATAGAGCTGAAACATCTTGCGGCTTCTTTTTAATATAGGCTGCCAAAAGATTAATGGCATTTTCAAGATTACCGTGAAGAGCCCAATAATCTGCATAAGAGACCAGATAATCCTCTGAAATTTGACACAGCTCTTCAAAAATCAGCATAGTCTGATTCGACACTCGCTCTGGCGGCTTTTGATTCAGCAATAATTTCAGAGCCTTGCGCAAGGAGAAAAACTTCATTTCAGACTGATGGATGACCTGGATATACTTGGAAAATGCCGACTCAAATTCACCATTACGCTCCAATTCAATACCGGAAAAGAGTGAGTCAACCTCCTCATGGAATGTCTCATCCAGCGCCGTCTTAAACAAATTGATAATATCTGGCAGGTCGGCATACTTACCCTGCTGCAAAATTTCATCCAGCTCATTTAACAGCACTTTAATACTTTGTGAACGCGCCTTTTGCGAATCAATAAGACTGGAGCTATCCGATTCTATGGCCCGCTTAAATAAGCGCTCTATCCTCTCCAATTCATCGAGATAAGCCACCTCTTCCGAGTGCCAGCGTTTCCAGACCTCTGCTCGACCAAACTCCTGGTTTTTCTCCCACTCTTGCAGCAGCCCCTTTGTAAGTGGGCCATTGATTTCGGCCAAGCGCCATTTAGCACGTTTAACAGCCTCATCAATCGTTTCCACCAGTGCCTGTAAGCTCTGCGAGTACCCCATAAAAAACCGCTTAAATTCATAAAATTGACTTTCAACAGGCGTCAAATCAATCTGATCTACTGGCTTGGTTAGGGCAGAAAAGAACCCTATCCCAAACTCGTAAACCGATAACTGGTTTTCGCCAATAAGAAGCTCAACCTTTTTCACCTGTTTTGCCAATTTTTCTTGCTCTTCCGCACTCAGTATTGTGTCCTTATTGAGCATCTTTACCGCAGATTGGCACAGAGACAATGCAGAAGAAAACTGCTTCCGGTATGTTTGTATATCGCGAATATTCCTGTTTATCTGTTTCGTATACGCTCCAGGTTCAAAATGGTAAATATCAGTAATGGTCGAGAACATATCCAACTTATCCTCGCTTTCAACCACATGCTGAACATCTCGATAAGGCACACCGGATACCACCGCCGCGTCCAAAGACAGATTAAATACATTTACCCTTGATTGATTCTTCTTAAATTGAGCAATCATCCCTTCTAAGATGACAACACCTTTCTGAAAATTCTTAGAGGTATCTGTCATCTCATTGCGGTAGGTTTGCACGGTTTGGCGGCCATCAACTCCATACTTTCCGAATTCCGCCTCGGAACTCTCTCCCTCATGGGTTTTCAATCCGCGGTAACACATATCCACGCCAACCAAATAGATGTTGGCACAGCCAAAATACTCCGCAAGGCCGATTCCAAAGTGAATAACTGTATTCCCCATTGCCCCAGTGTTGCCACTATCTTGATCCCAAGGGTGGCGACGCCCAGCATATAAGTTAATACCTGACCACTGAGAGAGCAATTTTGGATTCATATGATAGTAGTTCAGTAAGATCGACTCTTTTGCGGCCAATAACATATGTTTACTGTTATCAAAACTGACATCATGCGGATCAACCGAGAGATAGAAGTCAACTCGAACGCCCTCTTTCATCAGACGTCTGCTGCTGCGAGCGGCAGCAAAAATCACAAAATGCTCCTGGTGCGCTCGCACCCAAGGCAGTAACTCATCCAGAGAGGGCCCACCGCCAATGACAATGGCTGGTGCACCATCAAGCTTGGATTTCATTTGACTAACAGGGTGCGTTGCCCAGGCCAGATTGTATAGACTCGCACTATCAAAAAGGCGCGCGGCTCCGGTAGAAAAAAAACTATGTCCAAAGTCCTCATACGCCTGTCTTACCTGATGTTCAAGTAGGGCGTAAGCGCTAGCAGGCTTAGCATCCAGCACACACAGCGCTTTTACCAGCTTTGCCTTAACAGA
>CAZNML010000072.1:3028-10065 GCA_964574275.1 uncultured Thiosulfatimonas sp.
CTATCAAAGACGGATTGGGCAGATGCCTTGTCAAAGGCAAGCTGGTTCACACCATCGAAATACTGATCGCCAAAACTGTTTTGCCTTATTTGTCCAAGTTCTAACTGCATCAAAATTCATCCTGAAGGTAATATTGATTAGATGCTAAATCACCTGATTGCACCGCTTTACAGATCGCTTCCGCCATAAAAAAGTCCTCTTCATCATCAATGTCAACAGATTGCCACTTAGGGGTGATAAACGCATAGCAGCCCTCAGGCAGATAGAAGTTCCTGCTTTTCAATAAAGTAGCGATATCAACAATATAAATCGAACCGTTCAGCGTGTACTCCTGTCCCAAATCCTGACTTCTCTGACTTACACTTTTTGTTTGCTGCGCCACAAAGCCTGACAACGATAAATCCTTCGGCAAGGCCATGTTCCAGGCCGATGGGTGATGCGCCTCAGAAACGGAGATCAGCGACAGAGTCTCTGAGGATTGCTCATAGGTCCGAAAAGCCTTTTCAATCTGACGGCTACTGCGAAGTGGTGAGGTAGGTTGCAGGTAAATCAGAGTCTCATAAAGCCTGCCAAGCTCGGCTAATTCCTGTACAGCATGCTCAATCATATCGATACTGCTGGAGGTATCGGATGCCAAGGCTTCAGGGCGTAAAAAAGGCACTTCTGCTCCATGCTGTTGCGCAATTTGAGCGGTCAATTCACAATCCGTAGAGACCATAATGTCTGCCTCAATATCCGCGTGTTTGATCGCTTCAATGGTCCATGCAATCAGAGGCTTACCGGCAAAATTACGAATATTCTTTTTAGGCACCCGCTTACTGCCTTTTCTAGCGGGAATAATCACCAAAGTTTTTTTATTTAGCTGTTTCATCGGGATATAAGTTTTAAGGTTCAATAGGGTTAATAAGCGCCTTGGTTAACAGAGCTTCATAGCAGGCCTGGTTTATCGGAATCGAAACATAATTGGCAAACTGCACAGCATTCACCTTGGTCTGATCTTGTAATTGTTGCGCTAAATTCAACTGCACACTGTTACGAATATCCAATAATAGACCGTTTGCTTCCATCTGCCGAACCAAGGGCTCTACAGGTGCAAAAGAGATGCCGCGGAACATCGTCTCGCCCTCACCGTAC
Organism: uncultured Thiosulfatimonas sp.; assembly: GCA_964574275.1. Taxonomy (GTDB): domain Bacteria; phylum Pseudomonadota; class Gammaproteobacteria; order Thiomicrospirales; family Thiomicrospiraceae; genus Thiomicrorhabdus. The sequence continues at coordinate 4,163 of CAZNML010000072.1, forward strand.
AGGGGCACAAAGCGCCTCCAAAACTCCATAAGATGACGTCGAATCCGATTATCCTCATCCGCTTTTTGTAACTGTTTATGTAGCAATAACTGATCCAGACTGGAAAGTTTACAGTTAAATGCTAAACCCTCTGGGGCGATAACGTCATATTGAGTCGAGATGATTCTCTCGTGACTGAGCAGACACCCTCCTGAACCGACCGCCACCGGCTTGGTAGAACCAAACGAAAGTAAGCCAAAATCTGCCTCAACAGGCCTGCTGAACTCTTTTAACAAAGGGCAGGTCGAATAATCTTCCAAAATCAGAATATGCGGATACTGCTGTTTTATCTGTCGGACTACAACGGCCTCAATGCACTGGCCAAAATAGTGCGTGATGACAATCAATTTGGTGTTTACAGAAATTTCTCGACTGATCTCCTCAAAACCTGGACGAAAGTCCTCACGAGAGCGACAATCGCATAAAACTACCTTGGCCCCGGTCTGAGTAGCCACATTCCACATAGAGGCGCAATTGATAGCAGGCAGAATCACCTCATCCCCTGCGCCGATTTTTATTGAGCTTAACAGCATCCCAAAACCGGCGGATGCCGAAGGAACGGTTTGCGCACAGCTAAAGCCATAACGCAGAGTCAGGCTATTTTCTATCTCCGCCTCTATCTGCGGCTGCGCCATCAGCATGGCATCATCAATTAAATGATTAAGGTTTGTTTTCACCTCTGCAGGCACAAAGGGGTAGGAGTGCGGCACCTTAAGCATAGTTCAGCGGGTCTTCTGTTTTCTGTACAAAATCCTGCAATGGCAGAGTTTGAATCAATTTTAAAGCCTTATCTGCACTGTGCCCATCACCATATGGATTCTGAACGGTCGATAAACGAGATTGGAATGCCTCTGCAAGCACCCTATCAAGTGCCTGCTCGATATCTGCTTGATCTACATCACAGAACACCACATTTTCCCCACACATCCGTCCTGCTTGCCTTAAGCCCACATTAATGGCTGGGATTGGAATAGAAGCCGCTTCCAGCAGGCCTGCTGAAGAGTTACCCACAATGCATTCTGCCTCTGAAAACAGAGCCAAAAACGCCTCTCTTGATAGGTTTTTAAACCAGACAACGCCTTCATTATTGCCATAGTTTCTCTGTAACTGATGCAGTTGATGATTACCTGCATCGGTATTAGGTGCACTGATAAAGGGAACCAGTCTGCGGTTTTGCAAAGCATGAATAATGTGACTCATCACTTGAGCCGACGCCGCATTTTCCTTCGGGTCTGGTGAAGGGTGGTAGATCACCAATGCCACCTGCTGATCATCTGCTAAACCATAATCAGAAAAAGGAAAAGGCGTTTTGTTGGCTTGAAACGCTGTGAATTTATCTAAAGCAATGCTGCCTATATTATAAATCCGCTCGGGCGATTCGCCCATGCTAAGCAAGCGCTGTTGGTGCTCCTCACAGGACACAAAATGTAAACTGGCTAATTTTGAGGTTGCATGCCGCATTTGCGTATCTTCGTGTCCCGCTTCCTCATGGTCACCACCATAAAAGTGAATCGCAGGGATTTTTAGAAACACAGCCATCAAAGCTGCCATCATCACATCTTCACGGTCACCCGCCATCAAAATCACATCGGGACGGTATTCGGCCACCCGTTCTGTCGCACCTTGTAACAAAATGCTCGCCGACTTCAATTTCGACATCTCACTGTCAGAGTTCAACAAAGTTTCCAGTCGGGCCAAAATATGAAAACCGTCCTCCTCAATCTGTTGTACCGTATAACCATAACTTGAGCTCAAGTGTGCACCGGAAACCAAAAGTTTAAACTCCATGTCCGGCGACGCATTAATGAGCTTATACAGCGGACTCATTAAGTCGTAGTCCGACCGAATGCTACTAAATGCCAATATTTTCATGAAACCTCTCCCGACACGCTGTCAGACCAATATTAAAAGCCATATCTAAACACGCCAAACCAGGCTGGAACTGTGAACAATGGGACTGCGGATAAACCGGATGAGAGAAATCCATATACTCTATGGCCACACTCTTCTGCCGGAAAGAGTCATCACACTGATAATTTTTTGCGCCATGCCCAGATAGATAAACCTCCGCCTCGGTTTTACTCAGAATCTCCAATACACCGGCCTCTTTGCGAGCCGGAGACAAGTTCAGTTCTGAGGCCAACACCATCTCGGTATCAATAGCATACAATTGCATTGAAAGCCGCATTACTCGCTGTAACAGTGCCCCCAAAGAGTCAAACTCTTCTAGAAAAACCGGCTGAACTTCCGACATCACCTCTTCAAAATAGGGATGACGCCCATAATTAGCCTGGATAAATCCCAGATGCTTCTTCTGCCAATTGCTTCTTGCAAAGGTTAATTCGGCTAACGGCTTACTTTGATAGTGCCTTTTATTCAAAGGGACAGTGAGATACTGCACCTGACCGGATTGCGTCAAAAACAGGTTGCGGTGTTGAAAAGCGGCATCATTCAGTTGAACCGTGTCCAGCAACACAAAACGATCACTCTGCTGGATTTTATGCAACAATCCAAGCCAGGGAAAGTAGCTGGGCTGATGAATGGAAACCTTCATCTCTTTTGAAACACTCCATAAAAGTGTTCATGACGATCCATTAATTTAAATGAATGACGACTGGTCACACCAATATCCAAAGTCGAAAAAACGGGCGAGAAGTAGGATTCAAAATCTTCCGCATTTTCAGGAATAATCACCTGACACCCCTGCTGACTTGGTATCTGCTCAGATAGGACAAAGTCATTGCGGTGGCTGTCCTGAGCAATGCCATAAATAAAAGAGATATCTTCTCGTGTTGCCAAAGTGGTAATCAACAGACCTCCCGGCTTAAGGTAGCGGCCAATGCGTTCAATGGCAGCATTTAATGATTCGTGCTGATTATAAGAGAGTACATGCCAGGCGACGACAATATCAAACTGGTCAACAAAGGACTCTACTAACTGGTTATTGACCACTTTCAGGTTATCCGCACTGAAATTAGGCAAAGCCTGTAACCTTTTACCAGCCATCTCCTTAGCCGCTTGCGAAATTTCCAGACCATAAAACTGGTCGACCATAGGCAATAAAAAAGCGCTGTTATTGCCGGAACCGAATCCATAGTCCAAGCAGGTCACCTGTTCAGGCAACAGATGTTTAAAACGGTGGTAGGCTATGACGAGTGCTTCATTAGGGTATTGCAGATAGCCTTTCCCCTCTTCATATTGAGCCTGCCAGGCAGCCAGTACCGCATTATTATCACTCATTAATAACTCCTTTGACTTTGAGGTGAGCGTCTTTTAGCACATCACTTTCAAAAAACAGCCCCTCTTCCGACAAGACGCCGATTACCGTTAAGTTCTGCAGGTGCTTCGCCCGCACATCCTCTCTAGCCTGATTGACAATGTTTACATTGTTTTGAGTTAACAGAGGAAATCCGCTGGCAAGCACCTCTGTACGCTGAAACAGAATCTCCGTCGATTCAGTAATCAATCCATAAGCCAACAGTTCAGTATTAATCTCTTTCTGCAGAGTATCTATATCAAACGGTTCGTAGATTAAAGATTCTACGGTAATGGGGTAGCCGCCAGCTCTCGCCGCCCCCTCACAATAGTTCATGTAATTATCCAATCGAAAAATACGAGACCCCTGATCATAACTATAGATAAAGCTCAGCTCTCCTGCAACGAGCGGTTGTGAAAGCACCATGTTCGTCATAACAGTTCGCGGAGGGGAATCCACCGACTCAACAGCCACAGGAATCGTCAGCAAAGAGGCTAAACCAGCATAACCCGCACTCCATACCACTTGGTCGACAGCTAAAGACTGTCCATTGACGGTCATCGACTTGAACCGCTGTTGTTCAATTTCAACTTGGTCCACCTCGGCATTCATCTCAAACACAACCCCCAAGTCCCTGAGTCTCTCTTCAATGGCCTCTATAACTCGATATATGCCATACTTTCTTGGGTACAAAGAGCGTTTATGATGCAAACATTGTGCGGGAAGATTTAATTGCTCAGTGTAACTCAAGCGACTGCCCAGAATTGGGGTGAATACCAACTCCTCCATCAACTTCTCATCAAATAGAACCAGGCGATTGAACTGGGTCAGACGCATGACCATCGCATTTAGAGTTCGAGCCTCTTTTCCATAGAGGTGTTCCAGTGCGGGACTGACTATCTCTTCGGTAATTAAGCGGCCAAACAGCTGCTCGCTGTAGCTATAGGCGTCCAGCTGATTAATTTCGGTAATCTCGACAGAACTTAACTGGTTAACGTGCGCGAGGAAATCCGCCACAAACGTCTTCCATTTCGGGTGATTTCTGAGGTCCATAAATGGCGAGTTGTGCTGCACACGGCCTTGATAGATAAGGCCTGTTAACGCGCGTATTTGCCCGTTTATCGTCTGTGTCACCTGCCATTCATCTTCAGGCCAAAGGGACCAGAACAGTTCATCAAGCTCTGTAATGCCGGATTCAAGAATGTTGTGAGCGCCATGGTCGAAAGCCCCCCATTTCCCGTAGTCAAAGGATTTGAGCAACCCACCTAATCTGTCACTTCTCTCAACGACAGTGACGGTATAACGCTCATCCTTGGCAAACAGGTAAGCCGCCAACAGCCCGGAAATCCCCCCACCGACGATGACAGCATGTTTCATCACTTAATCTCTTTTAACAATACAAAGCTTTCCGCGTATTCACAGCCAGCGGCACTGCCGCGCAAGGTCGCCAAAGCTTCAATCGAACGCAAACTCCGTGGAAACGGGTGCTCTCCCATTTCAGATTCATACACCTGCATAATCTCTAGTTTTTTTTGTAGATAGGCGCTGATATCGACAAAAGAGTTGGGCACAAAACTGTCCTCTTTGGTGGCTGGAGCAAAATCGGTCTCACTGAGGACCTCCATCATGTACACCTTGCGAATGAAAGGGTATCTAAAGACTTTAGTACAGCTAAACAGGGCTTCAAACATTACACGGTGGTCACTGTGCACATCACCTTTAAAAGGCAGATACAGCGTGGTGGGTTGAATGCGATGAAACACTTCTGACACTTTTTTCACCAATTCACTCATTGAGTACTCATCGACCTTCATGGTAGACAAACCCAACGAATGCACGCTGGTAAAACCATAGAGTTCACTAACCCTCTCTACTTCCTGAGCGCGCTTTTCAATTAAATGTGTAGCAAAGCCATCTACCGACTTCATCTCTGTAGCAATCAACCAGTGCACCTCATCGCCTTGAGCAAGGTGTTTTAATAATGTCCCTCCGGCTCCCAGTGTTTCATCATCCGGATGCAACGAGACCACACATACAACTTCTTTCATAAATTACCTGTCTTTTCACACCCCTGAATAGAAAAGCGCTACTGCCACCTGTTAAACTTTTTTAAAATCAACTTCATAATTCGGTCTTCATGGACTTTTCATCAGGCCTTGTTAAATAAACCGCCATCTACCCTTTTCACCACATGCTCTCTCTTAATTAAGAGTGTTCAACCATTTTATACACGCTGACTGATGATTTGTACTTCCACTGCATAAAGTGCTGTGGCGCATGATTAAAGTCCTCTACTGATCGCAAAGGCGAAGCCAATTGTAACAGAACCATAAGCGCTGGGGACTCTACAGCCGGCTCCAACCGGTTTAAGATGATAAGCACGAAACGGGCTGTTTCACTTCATCTGAAGCTAATTCGGCCGGTCTATTGAAGAGAAATGGCAGTTGAATTGTCATAACGTTCTGTTTTTGATCTTTGCTAACTTGCTACGTTCAATTCGCTCTCAAGATTCATTAACTCTTGCCGGTCGCCAAATTTGTCTTTCAGTTTGACGAGCAAATCAATCGCAACCGCCTCTTTTTCCAGCGCCACTAATAGCTTGACGTAT
>CAZNML010000073.1:0-9795 GCA_964574275.1 uncultured Thiosulfatimonas sp.
TTCGATTTTTCAGTCGAGTTACCGTTTGATATTGGCACCGAGATGCCGGATCTGCCATTTAGCATGGCTTTGGATTCACTTGACTTGGATTTGGAGAGTATGCTGGATGAGTCGAGCATCTGCAACCTATTAAATCTTGCTTTTGGTGATGAGCAGGGCATGGATGCAGGCGGTTCAGGTCAAGAGTCGGGCATGTTTGGAGCGGGTATGTTCGGTATGGATCTGCAAGGTCCATCTACTGATGAAACTGACAATGAGAGTAATGGTTTCTTCTAAGACTTCAGTTTAAAGAAAATAGAGTTTTTACTCTCAATAATAGACAGGCCTGGTAGGAGAGCTCTTACCAGGCCTGTTTGTTTTTGGATCGGTTTTTTATTGGATACTAGAGTTTACCAGTTCAGTTCGGTACCGCTTTTTTTACTGATCTCTTGTAGTTTACTCTGGTGCTTTTCAAGCTCCGCGTCATTGGCAAACAGCACCTTAAGCGGTAGACGATCACGGCTGATTTTATTGATGCCGCCTTCGACGCTGCTCTCCTCTTCGGTCGCCAGCATCAGGTCGGTCTGTCCACCGGTCATCATCAGGTAGACGTCTGCCAGGATTTCCGAATCGAGCAGGGCGCCGTGCAGGGTACGGTTTGAGTTGTCGACATAGAGGCGTTTACACAGCGCATCTAGCGAGTTGCGCTGCCCCGGATACATTTTACGCGCCATTTTCAGGGTATCAGTAATGGTGCAGTGATCTTCCAACTTGCCCCACTTATTGTTTTTTAACAGCGACAGTTCCTGGTTGATAAAGCCGACATCAAACGGCGCATTGTGGATAATCAGCTCGGCACCGGAGACATACTCCATAAACTCATCCACCACCTCTTTGAATACCGGTTTACCGACCAGAAACTCGTTGGTAATACCGTGAACCTCAATAACCTCTTGTGGTACTTCGCGCTCCGGCTGAATGTACTGGTGGTAGTTGTGGTTGGTCAGTTTGCGTTTGATCAGTTCTACGGCACCGATCTCAATAATACGATCCCCGTTAAGCGGGTCAACACCAGTCGTTTCCGTATCTAATATAATCTGACGCATTTGTATTCTCTTTACTGTAAAATGTTGCCAATTATTCTAATGCAAAAATGGTTTAAATTGGATTTAAAGGGTCATTTATGAAAATTAAAAAAGGCAGTCGCGTTACATTTAATTACGAGTTGCGTGATGATTCAGGTGAAGTTATCGATTCAACATTTGGTGATGAACCGGTGATCTTTATTCAGGGAGAGGGTGAGATTATTCCTGGTTTAGAGAAATTATTGGAGGGTGAAGAACCCGGCTTTGAAGCGAAAGTGACCCTGTCTGCTGATGAGGCTTATGGTCCGATCAATGAAGATCTTATCGTTTACGCTGGACCAGAAAACTTTGATGACAATGTAGAGTTGGAAGAGGGCGCAACGGTTGAGACAGAGGATCCGGATGGTAATACGATGATCTTTAAAATCATTGAAGTGACGGAAGATAAAGTCTATCTTGACGCCAACCACCCACTGGCAGGTGAAACCCTGGATTATAAAGTGGAAGTCATTGCGGTTGATTAGTTTTAACGTGACTTAGTGACTTGTAAAAAAAGGCCTCTTTGATAGAGGCTTTTTTTATGCCATTCACTTTCTACGTAATTTGTTCTAAACTGACGGTTAATGAGACATTAATTTAGCTTGAGGGGCAGTATGCACATTTCCGTTACGGCACTGGTTGGGTTTATTTTAGGGCTCGGTCTGTTTTCGACCGCTGTCTATCTGAATACCGATAACTATCTGATGTTTTTTAGTTTGTCGAGTCTGGCGATGGTGTTTGGCGGTACCATTGCCGCGGCGATGATCTCCTACGAGGGGCGCAATGTTCTGTTGGCCTTTAAAGAGATCTTTGCCACCATGGTGTCGGCCAAGGTTAATCCCAGAAAGCTGTATGAAGATGTCGGTACTTTGATTGACTGGTCTCAGTTGGTTCGCAGTCAAGGTCTTGTCGCTCTGGAAAAAAGGGTCGATCTGACCGATCAGGATAAAACCTTTTTGGCGCAATCCTTTATCTATGTTATGAGTGGTTATAAGGGCGGGAAGTTACGTATCCTATTGAAAAATGCGCGTGAATCGATTTATGAGCAGCAGATGGCGCAAGCCAAAGTCCTGACCGCAATGGCATCGGCAGCACCCGCTTTCGGCATGGTCGGTACCTTGGTCGGGCTGATCATTATGTTGAACAGTATGGAGGGAGACCCATCCTCGATTGGTGGCGGTTTAGCGGTGGCGTTGTTAACCACGCTGTACGGAGTGCTGTTGGCACAACTGGTTTTGAAGCCCGCTGCCCGCAAGGTGGAGCAGAAACAGGATTTAGAGTCCTTTCGTAATCAGGTTCTGACCGAAGGTATGGTGTTACTTGCTGATGGTGCTTCCCCTTCATTGATTGAAGACTCGATGAACGCCTATCTTGATCCAAACTACCAGTTTAATCGCGCTAACCGGTGATCTATGCCTCAGACCAGTGAACAGTTGCAGCAGAAACAGAAAGAGCTGGAGCAGCAGTTAAGAATTCAGCTGCTGGAAGCGGAAGCGCAGCAGAAACCGAAAAAACAGGAGGAGCCAAGTGACGACTGGCTCATTACCTATGCCGACTCCATTACACTGCTGCTGGCTTTTTTTGTGTTGATCCTGTCGGTCTCCGATATTAACCCGGCAAAGTTTCAGGCGATTAATGACTCCTTAAACCAGGGGTTATTGAATAAAGAGACGGTAGAGGTAAGAAACCCACTGCTTGATCTGGAGCAGACGCTGTCTGGCGTGCTCGACAGTTATGAAATTAATCCTGTAGATGCGATTGTGCTCGACGGCGACGAGTTAAGAATCCAGTTGCCGGGTGAGGTGCTGTTTGCCAGTGCGTCAGCCTCTTTGGAAGGGCAGTCTGAAGACCTGTTGATCGACATTGCGATCAAACTGCGTGAGTTTGACCTGCCAAATTATAATATTGAAATTGAGGGGCACTCCGACGATGTGCCGATTCATACCCGGCGTTTTCCCTCCAACTGGGAGCTGTCATCTGCGCGCGCCATCTCTGTTTTAAGACTGTTTATGGACCAGGAAGTGCCGAAAGATAAACTTAAAGCGATTGGTTATGCCGACTCTCGTCCCAAGGCACCAAACCGTAATGAGTTGGGAGAAGCGATTCCTGCCAATCAGCAGTTGAACCGACGGGTGGAGATCAAGGTCTCTAAAAATTACCTGTAGTTTGACAGCTGAGCATATTTGTAACTATCGGCTTGCATGCAAACAGGAAAACAAAAACGCCCCAATTTTGGGGCGTTTTTGTTCTGCATAGCAATTAAGTGCTTAGTCGTCTAAATTACCGCATTTAAGGTTACCCGGTACCGAGATGTCGATACGTGCCGGGTTGGGCAGGTTAAGGCCATCCATAATGGTACAGAAGTCTTCGTAAGTTTTTCCCTCACCGACACGCACATTAAATTTCTTCTCTTCACCGATGGTAGACTGAGCAAAGCCTTTATAGTCATGCGCCGGGAACACCATCGTATCTTCAGGCAGTGTAAACAGTTTCTCAGTGATTGAGTGGAACATCTGTTCGTTGCTGCCCAGTTGGAAGTCGGTACGGCCACAGTCACGCACAAATAGCGTGTCACCAGTAAAGGCGGCACCATCAATCAGATAGGTAATGTCGTTATTGGTGTGCCCCGGTGTATGTAAAACTCGAATCTCTTGCTCACCCAGCTTAAAGACATCGCCTTCGTTTGCCAGGATGTCTGCACACTCTGAGCCGGAGTTGGTGTGTACTACAATCTGTCCCTGTGTCTGTTTACGGATTGGGCCGGCACCGGTAATGTGATCGGCGTGAATGTGTGTTTCCAGCAGGTATTTGACATTTAACCCCAGCTCTTTAATATGCAGCATATCGCGATCAACCTGTTCTAATACAGAATCGATTACGGCGGCTTCCATAGTTGCTTCATCCCATATCAGGTAGGTATACGTCCATGTATCGTAATCAAACAGTTGGCGAATTTTCATATGCAAAAGACCTTTGGTTCTATTTGTTATAATAGGCGCGTTTTGAAGCTTTGAACTTGCTTAAAGCAGCACCAATATTTTATTTTATAATGCATAAGTATAACTTATACATGTATAAGTCATTACTGATATCAGCTATTATCCAGATTTGAGTTTTCACGTCAATATGAATTTCCCTAAAGATAAGAGACAGTTACAGGCGCTAATTGAAGCCTGTTTAATTAAAGACCGTTTTCGTTTGCAGCGTGAACTGCGTCGTATTGATTTAGAGAAACTGATTGATAATAAAGAAGAAAACAGCGCGTCAGACCAGTGTGAGAAGCCTAATAAAACCCAACAGGCCTGGTCAAAATGGTGTGACAAACTGCAGCACTCTCTGCAGCAGGTGGAACAGAATCGAAAATCGGTGCCGGAAAAGATTGAGTATGATGACGCTCTACCGGTAGCGGGTAAAAAAGAGCAGTTATTGGAGCTGATTAAAAATAACCAGGTAGTGGTGATTGCTGGGGAGACCGGTTCGGGGAAAACCACACAGATTCCTAAAATCTGTTTGGAAGCGGGGCAGGGTGTTTTTGGTCGTATCGGTTGTACTCAGCCCAGAAGGCTTGCAGCACGCAGTGTCTCCGAGCGTATTGCTGAAGAGCTGGGCTCAAGCGTTGGCGAGCTGGTCGGTTACCAGGTGCGTTTTCACGATCAGGTGCATCAGCAGAGTTTGATTAAGGTGATGACCGACGGGATTCTACTGGCCGAAGTGCAGAATGACCGTTTTTTGAACAGTTACGACACCATTATTATTGATGAGGCGCATGAGCGCAGTATCAATATCGATTTCCTGTTGGGTATCCTTAAGCAGCTACTGCCAAAGCGCCCGGATCTTAAAGTCATTATTACCTCGGCCACCATCGATACGCAGCGTTTTGCCGATCACTTTACGGAGAATGGCGTCAAACCGCCGGTGGTGGAAGTCTCTGGGCGCACCTATCCGGTTGAGGTGCGCTATAACCCGCTGGTGAGTTATGAGGATGATGCCGGCAATGAGATCGAACAGGACATTCCCACTGCGATTTGTGATGCGGTTGATGAACTGATGCACGAAGACCCGTTTGGTGATGTGCTGGTGTTTCAGATTGGTGAGCGTGACATCAAAGAGACCGCCGAAGCGCTGCGTAAACGTAATCTAAAAAATACCGAAGTGGTGCCGTTGTATGCTCGCTTGTCGATGGCCGAGCAGAACAAGGTATTTCAGACCTCGCAGAAGCGGCGCATTATATTGAGTACCAATGTGGCAGAGACCTCGTTAACCGTGCCGGGCATTAAGTATGTGATCGATCCCGGGCAGGTGCGCATCAGCCGATACAGTGTGCGCAATAAGGTGCAACGCCTGCCGGTGGAGAAGATCTCACAGGCCTCTGCCAATCAGCGAAAAGGGCGTTGTGGGCGTGTCAGTGAAGGGATCTGTATCCGCCTGTATGACGAAGCCGATTTTAATGCGCGCCCTGAATTTACCGATCCTGAGATCCATCGAACCTCTTTGGCGTCGATTATCTTGATTATGGCGCAGCTCAAACTGGGTGAGGTCAAACACTTTCCGTTTATTGAACCGCCGAATGACAAGGCGGTCAATGACGGTTTCCGTCAGCTACATGAGCTGGGAGCACTGGACGATCAACGCCGTTTGACCGAAGAGGGGCGTAAGATTGCCAAACTGCCGGTGGATCCGAGTATCGCCAAAATGGTAATTCAGGCGCAGAAAAATGGCGTTTTGGCCGAGGTGCTGGTGATTGCGGCGGCGATCAGTATTCAGGATCCGCGTGATATTAATGAATCAAATATGCAGGCGGCACGCGAGAAGCACCGTCCGTTTGAAGATGAGCGTTCCGATTTCCTGTTCTATCTGAATCTGTGGCACTTCTATGAGCATCAACGTCGTCATCTGACGCAGAACAAGCTGCGCAAACTCTGTAAAACCAATTTTCTTGCCTATATGCGTATGCGCGAGTGGCACGATCTGTATATGCAGCTGGAGCAGAGCCTGAAACGCACCGGCATTAAAGTACCACCACTGCACCTGTTTGAAGAGTTAAAGCAGGGTAAAGAAATTAAAGAGCGTCTGAGTGACCTGCATAGCATTATGGTGCACCGCTCGTTGATTGCCGGTTTGCTGGGCAATATCTCCATGCGTGATGATAACAAGGCCTACTTAGGCGCACGTAATACCAAACTGTTTATTCACCCCAGTTCCAGCCTGTTTAAGCAGAAACCGAAGTGGATGCTCTCCGGTGAACTGGTGGAAACTTCCAAACTGTATGCCAGAAACAATGCCACTATTGATATTCGTTGGGTGGAGCCACTGGCTAAACACCTGATTAAACACAGCTACAGTGATCCGCACTGGCAGAAGAAAAGCGGCCAGGTTGGTGCTTATGAGTCGATTACCCTGTACGGTTTGCCGATAGTCAATAACCGCCGCTGTAATTATGGGCCGGTTAATCCGAAAGAGGCGCATAAGATCTTTATCCGTCATGGTCTGGTGGAGGGGCAACTCAATACCCGCGCCAAGTTCTTTAGACACAATCAGCGTTTAATCAGCAATATCGAAAAGCTTGAGAGCAAACTGCGCAGGCCTGACTATCTGGTGGATGATGAGGTTTTGTATCAGTTCTATGATGAGCGAGTTCCGGCACATATCTATAACCAGCCCGCTTTTGAAACCTGGTTGAAGAAGGCAGACAAGCAGACCGAACAGTCGTTGTATCTGAGCGAAGATCAGCTGATGAAACAGGCGTTAAATGAAGATTTAACGCTCGCTTTTCCTGATCAAATACAGCTGAAAAATCAGCTGCCGCTGAAAGTGGACTACGAGTTTGAACCGGGTAAACAGCGTGACGGTGTGGTCTTTAAGATTCCATTGCATGCGCTGAATTTGGTGGATCAAACGCAGTTTGAGTGGCTTACCCCCGGCTTTCTGAAAGAGAAAATCATCTTTTATATCAAGGCACTACCGAAACAAGCTCGAAAACAGTTTGTACCGGTGCCGCCGGTGGCGGAGGCCGTGCTTGAGTGGTTTGCACACAAAAATGCACAGCAACAGGGCGATTTTGAAACGCAACTGGTACAAGCCTTGAACCGCCGTGCCAGTCTGAAAATTGATCAGTCCATGTTTGGTGAGGTGGCGTTGCCCGACCACCTGCAGCCGTTCTTTATTCTATTGGATGAGAAGGGGCGTAAGTTAACCGAAGGTGCGGATCTGGCAGACATTAAACGCCGTTATCAGCATCTGGTGGATGAGAAGATTCAGCAGCAGAGCTCGCAAGCACAGAGCGGGTTTGACAAACGCACCGTCACCGAATGGGACTTCGGTGACTTGCCGGAAAAACAGTCACTAAAAGCCAAAGGTAATCAGTTGCTGGCGTACCCTTGTTTGAATTTGGAGGATGAGGCGCAACTGGTGCTGACCTTGGCTTCCGATCCGGAACAGGCGGCGCAGAATCACGCTGCCGCGGTGCTGTATCTATTTAAAAAGCAGCTGCACGACAAGGTGAAATATCTGAAAAAACATCTGCCGTTACAAAAGGCGTGTCTGATCTTCTCGCCCTATGGCACCTGTGAGCACTTGAAAATGCAGATTATTGATCGCTCGTTGCTGCAACTAGTGCCTGAACCACAGTTTATTCGTTCACAAGACGCATTTGAACAGGCCTGTTCGCTTTTGAAAGCGGAGTGGGTGAACGAAGCGCAGAAACTGGCAAAGTTGATCAATGAGACCTTAAACGCGCATCAGAAAATTGCCAAGCAGGTGCGTGGCAAGGTCAATCCACGCTGGCTGATGTCGATTAGTGATATTCAGCAGCAGTTGGATGGGCTGATCACGCGAGACTTTGTGATGCTGACGCCGCCGCAGTGGTTAAAACAGTTGCCAAGGTATTTGCAGGCGTTGGAAAAACGCTTGCAGAAAATTGATCAGGATCCAAACAAGGACCAGCTGGCAATTCGGCAGATTACGCCGTTATTGACGCAGTATGAGAGTATGGCTAAAAACAGCGCTTACCAAAATCACCCTGGCCTGATTGAAGTGCGCTGGATGCTGGAGGAGCTGCGTATATCCATGTTTGCCCAACCGATGAAAACGCTGCAGCCGGTATCGATTCAGCGCATAGAAAAAAAGCTCAAAGCGCTATAGGGCGATGTGATGTTAGATCTGCCTATTACGCCACTGCTGGATGATATTCTGCAGACACTCAGCGACTCGGATGCCTTGGTTCTGCAGGCCGATCCGGGAGCGGGTAAGTCTACAGCGGTACCATTGGCTATTCTGCGATCCGATTGGTTTCAGCGTCCGGAGAATGCCGCTAAAAAGATCATAATGTTAGAACCGCGGCGTTTAGCGGTGCGTTCCATTGCTAACTATCTGGCCGGACAGTTAGGTGAGCCGGTCGGGCAGCAGGTTGGTTACCAGGTTCGTAATGAGCGCAAGTCCTCTAAGCAGACCCGTTTAGAGATTGTTACCGAGGGGATCTTAACGCGTCGGATTCAGTCCGATCCGGAACTGTCGGATGTGGCACTGGTTATCTTTGATGAGTTTCATGAGCGTTCGATTCATGCCGACCTCTCATTGAGTCTCTGTGTGGATATTCAGGGTGCACTGCGTGAGGATCTGAAGCTGTTGGTGATGTCCGCTACCATAGACACCGAGATGGTGAGTGGCTTTCTGAATAATGCGCCGGTGATTCAATCGCAAGGGCGCAGCTATCCGGTCGAGACACACTACCTCAAACAAGCCGTTTCCACCACAGCCAAGTTCAAGTGGGATATTCTGCCGCTGCTTAAATCGACTCTGATTGAGGCGGCGTCTTCCTCCAAGCAAGATATTCTGGTGTTTCTTCCAGGCCAGGGTGAGATCAAACAGAGTTTGGAGTTAATCAGCACGCTTTTCTGCGAGCAGGAGTGGGCGCTGCTGCCTCTGTATGGCGGTTTGAAACCGCATCAACAGGATCTGGCGATACAGCCTGATGCCGGCGGCAGGCGCAAGATCGTATTTACTACTAATATTGCGGAGACCAGCTTGACGATCGAGGGCATAGACTGTGTGGTGGACACGGGCTTAAGCAGAGTCGCCCTGTTTGATGTTAACAGTGGCATGAGCCGTCTGCAGACGCAGCGCATCTCCAAAGCCTCAGCCGAACAGCGTCAAGGTCGAGCGGGTCGTTTGCAGGCCGGGCGCTGCTACCGCTTATGGAGTGAGTCGCAACAGACTCAGTTACGCGCGTTTGATGAAGAGGAGATCAAGGTCACTGACCTGTCAAATCTCTGTTTGGAGCTGGCTCTGTGGGGTGTGCAGTCGCTGGATGGCTTGAGTTGGTTAACCCTGCCTCCCGTCAACCACTTTGAGCAGGCACAACAGCTATTAAAGCGCCTGGACCTGTTGAATGGCAAAAATCAGATTACCGAGAGAGGACAGCAGGCCGTCGGGTTTGGTGCTTCCCCACGTTTAGCGGCCATGCTGTTGGCGGCCAAAGCCACTGAAGATATCCCATTACAGCAGATGGCGTGTGATGTGGCAGCGCTGCTCTCTGAGCGAGATGTTTTACAAAACAGGCTGGAGGTTGGGGTAGATCTGGCCATCCGCCTGTTGGCGATGCATGCCTATCGAAACAATCGCGCTGAGGCCAAGCAATCGTATCAGGTTTTTGTGCCGGCGATGGAGCAGGCTTTGCAGAACAGTCGTAACTGGC
>CAZNML010000074.1:0-2812 GCA_964574275.1 uncultured Thiosulfatimonas sp.
GCTGGATGTGACCAGTCACAACGTTGCCAATGTAGGAACGGAAGGCTACAGTCATCAGCGTGCTGAAATTTTGAGTAATACCCCGAGTACTCTGGGGAATGGTTTTTTAGGTGGCGGTTCTCAGATCGGACTTATTCAGCGTATTCAAGCGGATTATATTCAGTCTCAACTGCACAATACTAACTCTAATGTAGAGCGCTACAGTAATCAGCACCAGTTGTCATCCCAGGTTGAAGGGATTGTTGCCAGTAATGATAAGGGTGTACAGGAGTTTATGCAGCGCTTTTTCAACTCCTTACAGTCCTTGGCTGATAACCCAACCTCTAGTACCAATCGACAGTTGCTTTTGAATGAAGCGGGTAATTTAGAGAGTCATGTCAATAATCTATCCAATGTTCTGGATGAGACGCAATATCAGGTCAATAATCAGATTGAAGATCTAGTAGAAGAGGTCAATACGCGTCTAGAGATGATTCAGGTCATTAATACCCAGGTTTCGCGCGCTTTAGACAGTGGTACTCAGCCGCCAAATGATCTATTGGATCAACGCGATCAGGCGATTCTGGAGTTGAGCTCCTATGTGGATATTAAAACCTATAACCAGCCAAATGGTCACATTGATGTACATACAGCGAGTGGCCGACTACCCCTGATCAGTGATAATACCTTGACTATCTTAGAAGCTGATTTAGGGCCTTATCGTGATGAGGGGCGTATTGAAGTTTATATGAGCATTGGTGATCAACGCGAAGTAATCAGTGAGCAGTTAACCGGTGGCGCTTTAGGGGGCGTGGTTGATTTTCGTACCAATATGCTTGATAAAACCCAAAATGACTTGGGTGTCACGCTAAACGCCTTAACCGCCTCTATTAACTGGCAGCACTACCAGGGCTGGGATCTGAATGGTGATGCAGGGCAGGAGTTTTTTGCCCCGTTAGATGGGGAGGGAATTGGACATATTGATAACCAGGGTACGGAAGACGGAAGTGGGTTTGTTGTTTCATTTCGTCCTCATATCGGCTCGGCAATCCTTCCAGGGCCTGGAGGGGTTGGAGACCCTAGCTCTAACCCTCCATATACCAATACGGTTGGTTTGGGTCTAAATGATCAGCCTGCATCATTACGGGATAAAGAGGCTTACCTTGATGGCGCGAATCAAGTTATAGGAGATATGGTTCCAAATGAATATGAGCTTATCGCTCGAGATAGTACGGGTAATGGGGTGGTTGATACTTATCAGGTTTATTTAAAAGGAGGTAATGAACCATTGATTGACCAATCTATGGGCTTAGATTATATGGATGGTAATTTTGGAGTCTTTGAAGGGATAACTATTGAAATTCCTGATGCAGTCAGGGCAAATATTGAACCAGGGGATAAGTTCTTAATTCAACCTCATAAATCAATTTTTTCTGATTTTGGAACAGCCATTGAAGACACCAATCAGATCGCAACGCGTGGACAAAGCCCAATCGATAATGATGCGGATGGCGATTTGGGGGATGAAGTTCCAGCTGCAGATGCCTATGGTAGCAATGTGAATATCGCCAATATGGCGAGTCTGTTTACTAAAAAGTTGATGTTTGCTGACAGTAGCGGTAACCCGACTGAGACCATTATGGGGGGGTACTCTACTATGGCTTCCAATGTCGGGATGTATGTGCGAGGTTCTGAGGTACAGCTTACTGCGCAGGAGAATGTGCATCAACAGATTATGACGCAGAGAGAGTCGATCTCTGGCGTGAGTTTGGATGAAGAGGCGGCAAACTTAATGCGCTTTCAGCAGGCTTATGAGGCGGCTGCACAGATTATTTCAACTTCACAAACAATATTTCAAACACTGTTAGGTGCGGTAAGAGGATAGAGGCATGAGAATTTCAACCAATATGTTTCATAGCCAAGGGGTTAACTCCATACAGAATCATCAAAAAGATGTGTTGGAGACTCAGCTAAAATTGAGCACCGGTAAAAAGATTAATAACCCAAGTGATGACCCGGTTGGTCTGACGCAGGTTCATTCTCTGAGCCGTACCATCAACACCATTGATCAATACGCTTTTAACGGGGAGTATGCCAAAGCCAAGCTGGTGCAAGAGGAGACTGCAATTGCAGATAGCATTGCCGGGCTGCAAAGAGCGCGTGAACTGGGTATTCAGATGATGAATGATACCTACAATGCCGATAACCGCAAAGCGACGGCAGAAGAGGTGGATCAGATTATTCAGCAGATGCGTAATATGATGAACTATACGGACTCAGATGGTGAAAAACTGTTTGCCGGTAATAATGTGAATGCACAGTATGCTTTTGTTGATGATGTTAATAATCCAGGGTATTACGCCTATATTGGCAGTACCAATGCAGATGATGGAACGGCTACAACGCCTTATGATCCATTGGCGAACTTTGGTTCGCGTTTTGTGCAGATTGGTTTTGATGCCGATAATAAGATTGCGGCGGACGATTTAGGTGATCCGAGCCGTGTGCGCATTACCGATCAGGGGGGAGAGGTGTTTAATGTGCCAGATGCCGCCACGGCCTATACCTACAATGTCACCGGTACCGGAACGCCGGATGATAATGTACTGAATGTTTTAGTTGAATTCAAACGCGCTTTAGAAGCTGGTGATCCGCCGCCAGATGAGGTGGTTGATGATATTAGTTCTGCTATTAAAAATCTCACATTGGTGCGAGCTGAAATCGGTGGACGTCAAAATCGCATAGAGACACAGTATGATGCAGGTGAGTCATTCAAACTCGCACTTCAAGAGCGAAGAATGGAGATTGAAGAGCAGGATATTGTAGAGGGAGT
>CAZNML010000074.1:2912-9725 GCA_964574275.1 uncultured Thiosulfatimonas sp.
AGGGATTCGTTCGATCTCATCGGTTAAACAGGCTGAGACACCTGAGAGAGAGCAGCAGGACGAAGCTGTCAAAAACTTAACAGAGGTCGCCAAGCCAAAATTAGCTGCGCCTTTAGCGCAAATAGACACCAACTCTGACTGGACTCAAACAGAGGGTTCCTCTGAGGACAAAATTTCTAACGTCCAATCCAATTCTGTTGTGGAACCCAGCGTGGTGATGTTTGAAGATGAAATGGTGGTCGAGTTTCCAGCCGCTATAGCCAATGAGACCGTCATCAAACAAGTGCTGGCGCGCCTGATTTTAAGCCCTCACCCTTTTCAAGAGAGCCTGCTGAGCCAAGACTCACTCTCATTTAGAGAGACACCCTATTTTTATAAAAAAGTGATTGATAGTAGTGGCGATGCAATTCGTTATCCAGCTAAAGCTTTCTCTTATGTCGATCAGTTATTTAATACCGACTCCTTGCAAAAAATTGAGGATGAGGAGGGACAGTTTGTTGTGGTGCATATTCCACTGGTCAAACCGAACTATCCGAAACCGGTTGAGCGTTATAAACAGTGGGTGGATAACTACGCGGCAGAGTTTGCTGTATCTCCAGCCCTGGTATTTGCCATTATGGAGACGGAAAGTGGTTTCAAGGCCGATGCAGTCAGCCGTTCTCAGGCGATGGGCTTAATGCAGTTAAAAGCCGCGGCAGCGGGTAAGGATGTGTTTCAGTATGTGGATGCTAAACAGGGTCAGCCCTCTAAACGCGAACTGTTTGACGAGCAGAAAAATATCCGTATGGGCACCGCTTATTTAGGCCTGTTGAAACATGACTACTTGTCTGAGATCAGGAACCAGAAAAACAAAGAGCTGTTAGCGATTGCCTCATATAATGGAGGGCTTTCAACCGTATTGAAACTGTTTGGTGCCTCCAATCAACAAGCGCTGGAACAGATTAATCGCTTGCACCCGCGACAGGTTTATCGTAAGTTACGATTTGAACACCAGTCAAAAGAGACCCGTGAATATATTGACAAGGTGTTAAAAGCAAAAAATCGTTACCAAGCGATTCTTAATGCTTAAACGGGCTTAGAGAGGTTAACGGCCTTAAATTAGTTCGGCAGTCGGCCGATACTTAAGATAATCAATTGATAAAAAGAACAGATATGAGTTATTGGCAAGGTAAGCAGGTTTTAGTCACAGGAGCGGATGGTTTTATTGGCTCGCATTTAGTCGAAGCACTGGTGCAGGCCGGTGCCAAAGTGCGGGCCCTGGCACTCTATAACTCGTTTAATGACTGGGGTTGGCTGGATCAGAGTCCGGTGCTGAGTGAGATTGAGATTGTCAGCGGGGATGTACGTGATCCATTTTTATGTAAAAAAATTACTCAGGACTGTCACACGGTCTTTCATTTAGCGGCGTTGATCGCCATTCCATACTCCTATGTGGCACCCAACTCCTATGTGGAAACCAATGTCAATGGCACCTTGAATATGGCTCAAGCCTGCCTGGAAAATGGTGTCAGCCGTTTTATGCACACCTCTACCTCCGAGGTATATGGCACCGCGCAGTATGTGCCCATTGATGAAAAGCATCCTACCCAGCCGCAGTCCCCTTACAGTGCCAGTAAGATCGGTGCTGATGCGATGGCAATGTCCTATTTCAATGCTTTTGAAATGCCGGTTTGCATTGCACGCCCATTTAATACCTATGGTCCCCGGCAATCCGCCAGAGCCGTTATTCCAACGATTATTACGCAGATTGCCAATGGCAAAAAAGAGATTATGCTCGGTGACACTTCGCCGACGCGAGACTTCAACTATGTCGTCGATACCTGTCGCGGCATGATGGCGATTGCCGCCTCGGAAAAAACCATCGGTCAGACGGTCAATATCGGCTCCAATTTTGAAATTTCGGTGCAGGATACTCTGGAGATGATTAAAGACATTATGGGCAGTGACGTGGTGTTTGTGCAGGATGAGCAGCGTCTGCGTCCAAAAGATTCAGAGGTGTTTCGCCTGTGGTGTGATAACTCTTTAATTAAAGAGTTGACCGGCTTTGAACCGCAGTTCGATATTCGAGCAGGCCTGTCGGCAACCGTGGACTGGTTTACACGAACTGAGAATCTAAAACGTTATAAAGCCGATATTTACAATGTCTAGTCAAGCAGCGCATACAGCTTTGGATTTTTCCGCTTTAATTGAGGCGATTAGAGCGCACTATCAAACGGATGACTTTATCCCCTTGCATGCGCCTTGTGTTGGCGAACTTGAAAAACAGAAGCTGAATGCCTGTATCGATTCCACCTTTGTCTCCTCCGTCGGTCAATTTGTCACCGACTTTGAAAACCAGTTTATCGACTATACCAAAGCTCAGCACGCGGTTGCCGTGGTCAATGGCACTATGGGGCTGTTTCTGGCGTTGAAGGTGGTGGGCGTTGAAGCGGATGACCTGGTATTGACGCAGTCGTTAACTTTTGTCGCCACCGCCAACGCTATTAAAATGCTGGATGCGGATCCGGTGTTTATCGATATTGACTCAACTTCTTATGGATTATCGGCAAGCGATTTACAACATTTTCTGCAAACTGAAACGCAATTGAAAGACGGGGTTTGTATCCACACTGAGAGTGGACGTCGCATCTCTGCCTGCGTGCCGATGCATACTTTAGGTTTTGCTGCTGAAATAGATCTAATTGTGTCGCTGTGCCGGGCTTACAACCTTAAGATCGTTGAAGATGCCGCGGAGAGCCTGGGCTCTTTTTATCAGGGGCAGCACACGGGTACGTTTGGCGATATCGGTGTCTTTAGCTTTAATGGCAATAAGATTATGACCACCGGTGGTGGAGGCATGCTGGTGACCAACAGCGAGCACTATGCCGACCGAGCCAAGCACTTAAGTACCACCGCCAAAGTGCCACATCCATGGCTGTTTGAGCATGATGAGGTCGCTTATAACCTGCGTATGCCTAATATCAATGCTGCACTTGGGGTGGCGCAGTTTGAGCAGCTTGCCGGGTTTCTTGCTGAGAAAAAAGCCACGGCGGAGTTTTATCGCAATTTAGTTAAAGATCAACCAGGCCTGTCCAGTTTACAGGGACTAAACAATGGCGAAGCCAACTACTGGTTAAATGGTCTGCTATTTGCGGATCAGCAGTGCAGAGACGCTTTTTTAACGCAGAGTAATCAAGCCGGTATTCAAACCCGGCCGTTATGGACACCGATGCATCAGCTCGAAATCTATCAACAGTGCATTCGCACGGCTATGCCGAATACTGAGTGGTTGGCTGAGCGTGTCGTCAATGTACCCAGTGGGGTACAGTGCAGATGACGGGGGCAGCTAAAACACCACTGTTATTGATTGGCGGAGGCGGCCATTGTGCCGCGCTGATTGATGTCATTGAGAGCACGCAGCAATATCAGATTGTGGGTATTGTAGAAGCGGCCGGGGTGATTCATGCCGACTTTATGGGGTATCCGGTGGTTGGCACCGATGAGGATCTGCCAGCTCTGCTGAAACAGACACCGAATTGTGTTATTTCCGTTGGTCAACTCAAAACTTCGGTGGTGCGGCAGAAGCTGTATCAACAGGTATTGGACGCTGGTGGGCAGCTGCCGGTCATTATCTCTCCTCTGGCGCATATTGCCAAACAGGCACAGATCGGCGACGGCACAGTCGTCATGCACTATGCGCTGGTTAATAGCATGGCCAAAATTGAAGAGAACTGCATTATCAACAGTTACGCTTTGGTTGAGCACGGTACAAATGTTGCAGCACACTGTCACCTGGCAACACGTTCGACACTCAATGGCGACTGCCGTATTGAGCAGGGCTGCTTTATTGGCTCTGGTGCGGTGGTGTTGCAGGGCAGAAGTGTGGCGGCTTCGACTATTGTTGGGGCCGGGGCAGTGGTGGCTGAAGATATTTTGCAGAGCGGAACCTATGTCGGTGTGCCGGCACACTTAATAACCGCTAACACTGTTGTGGGAGAGTAGATGGCTGATTTAAAGAGAGTCAGTTTTGCGACCACACCTGACTTTGAGCTGGGTTTCGAGCACTGTGCTCGTCAAACGGAGTATCGACTGGCTATGCCGGATGGCGATCCACAAGGCCTGGTGGTCTATATTCCGGGCTTTGGTGAAGATGCCGGTGATTATCGTGACGTCTTCAGCCAAAAGATCGCTCAACAGCATCATTTAGCTGCAATGACCGTTGATTATCACTGTTTCTACAGCCGTCCGGATGATTTGCAGCAGGCACTGGTATTTGAAGCAGAGGATGTCGCCTTAATCGAGAAATTATTTATCTCGCAGAACTTGCCTTTTGAAGGCAGTTCCCCGCAAGAGGGACTGCAGGCCTTGAATAGACACTTGGTCGAAATTGATAAGAGTGCGCAAATCACGGCAACGATTAAGCCCGGAAAAGAGGAGTATCAAAACGGTGGGGTCATGCAAGCGCTGGACATTATCAATGCCGTGGAGCACGCACTGAAAAATAACCCCCATATCCCTGCCGAGAATATTATTTTAGTCGGTTCCTCTTATGGTGGCTTTATTGCCAATCTGGCGAGTAAATTTGCGCCTAATACCTTTCGAGCTGTGTTTGATAACTCCTCCTGGGCGACCCCGCATTTTGGTTATGTGGTGGGACGCGAATACGGTTTATCTGAATTCAACCACCAACTACACAGCCATATCTCGGTGCAGTGCTATGTACGCTCAGCCTGGACCTTAAAAAAGAACCTGCCGAATACATTTGATGGTAAACGTTTTTATGTTCGAGGTTTTACCACTGAGCAGATAGCGGAGTTAGCCAAATATCAGCCACAGACTTTTTACTACTTTATTCACGCTGAAAACGATACTGTGGCTTCAACTGAATCCAAAATTCAGATGGCTAGAGAGATGATTCAGCATGGTATGCAGGTGCAGATGGAGGTGATTGAAGCCGCTGATGTTGACGGCCAATATATTAAAACCATAGAGCATGGTATGGATCTTTCAATGCTAACTTTTTTTAGCAAGGCTTATCAATATATCGCCGGTTATCAGCCTGAGACGGTCAATGACTTTGCCAAGCAGTCGATTATCCATTATCCATCGGCGGAGTGTGTGTATGAGTTTGATTTTTCCAGCTTTCCTGTTAAAGGAAGAGTGCTGCAGCAGGGGTTGATATGAGTGTTTTTATTATTGCCGAAGCCGGGGTCAATCATAACGGCTGTTTGCAAATGGCTAAACAGCTGGTGGATGCAGCAGTCAATGCCGGCGCGGATGCGGTTAAATTTCAGACCTTTAAAGCCAAGAATCTGGTTACTCAATCGGCACAACAGGCTGCTTATCAAACTGAAAATACCGGCGTGGAGCAGAGTCAGTATGCCATGCTGAAAAAGTTGGAGCTGGATGAGGCCGCGCATAGGGAGCTGGTGGCTTACTGCCAGCAAAAACAGATTGAGTTTATGTCGACCGCATTTGATGATGACAGCATCCAACTACTGCACGATCTTAAGATGCAGCGCTGGAAAATCCCTTCTGGCGAACTGCTGTCGATTCCCTATTTACGTAAGATTGGCGCCTTTAACCAACCGACAATTCTGTCAACCGGTATGGGGAATCTACAGGAGGTGGAACTGGCGATTCAAACGCTGTTGCAAGCAGGCCTGTGCAAATCGAATTTAACGGTTCTCCACGCCAATACTGCTTATCCTACCCCCTATGCTGATGTGAACTTAAAGGCGATGCAAACCCTGGAAAAGACGTTTCAAGTGTCTGTAGGGCTGTCTGACCACTCTCTGGGCATTGAAGTGCCGATTGCTGCAGTCGCTTTAGGCGCGAAAGTGATTGAGAAACACTTTACTTTGGACAAAAATTTACCGGGTCCTGACCATAAAGCGAGCTTAGAGCCGGATGAGTTAAAGGCGATGGTGCGCTCGATTCGTCATATTGAAGTGGCGCTGGGCTCTGGAGAGAAGATCGCTTCTGATTCTGAAAAAGACAATAAAGCGGTGGCTCGTAAACGTATTGTGGCTAAACGCGCCATTGATGCTGGTGAGCGTCTGGATGAAACCAATCTGACCTTGAAAAGAAGTGATTGCGGGGGCTATGCTCAGTATTGGGATCAAATCGTGGGGCAGACTGCCAACCGTGCCTATCAGGAGGGCGAAGGAATTGAGTTATGACTACGGTTAAACGCAAGATCTGTGTGGTGACGGGTACCCGTGCTGAGTATGGCCTGTTATCGATCACTATGCAGCAGATCAAACAGCACCCTGAACTCGAACTCCAGGTCGTGGCGTGTGCCGCTCACCTGTCGGCCAGATACGGTATGACCGTTAATCAGATTGTTGCTGATGGCTTTGAGGTGAATGCACGCGTTGAGATGTTGGATGACAGTGACTCCGGGCTGTCTATGGCAAAATCAGTCGCCAAGGGGGTGGCCGGCTTCGTCGAGGCCTTTGCCGATTTGGAACCGGATTGTGTTGTACTGCTGGGCGATCGTTATGAGATGTTAGCGGCGGCTGAGACAGCGTTATTGATGAATATCCCACTGGCTCATATTCATGGAGGGGAGGTCACTGAAGGTGCGGTGGATGAAGCGATTCGCCATGCGATTACCAAAATGGCGACCCTGCACTTCACTGCAGCAGAACCCTATCGAAAACGAGTGATACAGATGGGGGAGCAGCCGGATCATGTGTTTAATGTCGGTGCACCCGGATTGGATCTGATTCATCAGATGCAACGACTTACTAAAGCAGAGTTAGAAAACGATTTACAGCTGAAAATGAACAGGCCTGTTCTGTTGGTGACCTATCATCCGGTGACCTGGGG
>CAZNML010000075.1:0-9722 GCA_964574275.1 uncultured Thiosulfatimonas sp.
ATTCCATCAGCGAGTCTGGTGGCGATCAGTATTATCCTGGTGGCGGTTGGTTTGCCGGCCGAAGCGATTGGTTTACTGTTAGTGGTGGATCGTCTGCTGGATATGATGCGCACCTCGGTGAATATTTTCAGTGATTCGGTCGGTGCGGTCGTCATTGCTAAATCAGAGGGTGAAAAGGACATTTTAGTCTCTAAAGAGTTCTAATTGCCTTATTCAAAATAAGCAGGCCTGCTCAATGCAGCGGGCAACTTGAGAGTAGAAATATGAAAGTGACATTTGCAGAGTTACAAAATAGAGAGATTGTGCATAGTCCGGAAATGGCGGCAAGCTTGAAGTCGATATTGAGTACCCACCTGGCGGAGATTGACGCCGAGATGGTGCAGGATCTAACGCATATCAGTCAGGCGGCCTGTTACTCAGGGGAGATGAGCATTGATGCGGTTGAGTATTTAAAAGACAACCTCTATCGATGTGACTACTCCTACAATTGGCAGATTGCCTGGACCTGCTCCGGGACACAAGAGGCGGGGCGTGTCAAAGAGAAGGTACGTTTTACTGTGGCGGATAATGGTGAGATAGAGTTTAAGTTCTTAAAACTGGAGCTTTAAAGCTGTCACTGAGTTATTTCTATAAAACCTCTGTGTAATACCTCATTCTAAACCACCTTAATCGGTGGTTTTTTTATGTCTCTTATTTTTTATAGACTGGTAGTCTAAAAAGAGGTATATTGATCTACAGTTAATAGCTAGGGAGTGGCATAGTGCCTAAAATTGTCGACAGAGCACAGCAGCGTAAACAGATTGCCGAACAGGCTCTGGCAGCATTTATTGAAGAGGGCATTCACGCTTTTTCACTGTCAGCTTTTTTAAAAGCGCACGCCATTCCCAAAGGCCGTTTCTATCACTACTTTGACTCTAAAGAGGCGCTGCTATTTGCTGCGACGCAGCTGTTGGTGGAGCGTTATTTGACGCGTTTTGAATCCGAAGTGGATTGGCAGGCGGATCTGGCAACCAAGTTGAGTGTCGCGCACGCTTTCTATTTGGAGGATTGTGCCGATCACAGAAAGAAACAGCGTTTTGTGTTTGATGTCTGCGCACATTTCATTCCGCATAATTCTGATGAGATTCAAGCCTTTAATCGTCAGCTCTACCAGTCAATTTATCAAATTGTCGCCGCGATTATTGATGATGAGATTGCCAAACAGCGTATTAAGCCAGAGTCGGCTGCATTGGTGCCGACCATTGTGGCCACTACCGATGGATTGCTGATGCAGTCTTTGATTGTTGAAGACCTGGATCTGCGCCAGGCGCTGTTGCAGTCGTTCACAACTTTGCAGGCTGTGCTATCCTATTGATTATTAGCGTATTATTTTATTCGCCAACCATGGAGTTTTCCTTATGAAGCCACTTTTTTCAACGAATGTCTTTTTCTGGTTGCCGCTGGCTGTGCTTGCTGGATTCAGTTCAAGTGTAGCGGCTGCGACAGTCAAAGTTGAAACGCAGTCATTGGAATCTCTTTATGTCTATCCGCAGTATGAGTTTAGTGCCGAGATCAGACCGCACACAGTCAGCGTGATCAGCAGTGAGCTGAATGCCAAACTGCAACAGGTCTTGATTCGACCAGGCGTGTCGGTTGATAAAGGTCAGCTGTTGGCAAAGCTTGACTGTGCGGATACAAAAGCGCGACTTGATCAGGTTGAAGCTGCGCAAATGGAGGTCAGCGCCTCTTTGCAACTGACCGAGTTGCAGGCCGCACGTTTGCAGAATTTAGAGTCGCGTCAACTGGTATCGACTAATCAGCTGGATGAGATCAGAACTCAGAAAAAAGCGCTACTGGCAAAGAAGCAGGGGCTTGAAGTGGATCAAAAAAACAGTGTGCGTGCCATTAAGCGCTGTCAGATTCATGCGCCGTTTGCTGCGGTGGTTACGGATATCCGAGCCGGAGAGGGGCAGTGGCTGGCGATGGGGGTGCCGCTGTTTGAACTCTATCGTCAAGACCGGGCTGAGATTGAGGTGTTGATCCCTTATGCATTAGCCAAACAGTATCACAGCAGAGCTTCGCAGTGGCAGGGCGATACCTTTGAAGCCGTCAGTGTTGACTGGTTGCGTCAAAGCGCTGTTGTGGATGCGCGGCAACGCATGGCCAAGGTCTGGTTTAAGGCTCCGCCGGCGCAGCCTTTAGGTTCTGCAGGCACTTTGCTGTTTATTGAACAGAAGCCGCATCTTCCAGTGAGTACGGTTGTTAAACGTCATGGGGTCTATGGGGTCTTTATTGTGGAAAATTCTCAGGCAGTTTTTAAAGCCATTCCGTCGGCCGAGGATGGTCGCCCGGCAGCGGTACCGGCGGCTTGGCAATCAGATTGGCTGGTGGTGACCCAGGGTCAACAGCGTTTGCAAAATGGAGATAGAGTCAAGTGATGCGCCGTCTGCTTAAAAACACGGTTTTAACCAATCTGATTCTGGTTCTGGTGCTGGTGCTGGGGTTGATGTCCTATCAGCAGATGCCTAGACAGCAGGATCCAACCATTAACTTTAACTGGATTGTGATTATTACCGCACTTCCTGGTGCCAGTGCCGAGGATGTGGAAAAACGCATTACACAACCGTTGGAGGACTCTCTGCGTAAGGTTAGAGATGTAAAGTTTATCTCCAGTACCTCAAGAGTGGAGATAAACTTTACATCTCTAACCTTACGCAGAGAGTCCTCCAACGGTTAGAGATGTAAAGTTTATCTCCAGTACCTCAAGAGTGGGCTTGTCGAATATTCTGGTGCGTTTTCGGGATGTTGACACACGCACCTTTGATAAACGGGTTAATGATCTGCGACGCGAGATTCAAAATAAACGCAGCGAACTGCCCGAGGCTGCGATTGATTCCACTATTATGGAAATTACCAGTGCCAATGCCTACCCGAGTGCCATGGTAGTGCTGCAAGGGCAGGCTGATGATGAGGTGTTACGCACCAAGGCCAGACTGTTAAAACGTGAAATGGAGCGTCTAAACGGAATTGACCGTATCGATACCGTAGGCCTGAATGATCCTGAACTTCAGGTCAAAATGGATCTGAATGCGCTGGTGATGCATGGTTTAACGCCGCCGCAGCTGGCAGATATTGTCGCTTCGCAGTGGCAGGATGTGGCTGCGGGAAAACTGGAGGTGGGTAACCAGACCTGGCTGGTACGACATCTTGGACAGAGTATTGATCCTGATAGGTTGGCGCAGTTAGAGGTACCGATCGCTCAACATCTGCTGCCGCTTGAACGCTTAGCCCGTATTGAGCAGGGGCAAGAGGATGCCACCAATATGGTGTCGTTTGAATCGCGTCCCGCGGTGTTAATGGCGGTAATGAAAAAAGATCAGGCCAATACCATTGAGCTGGTGGATCGTATTGACGCTTTCTTAACGCAGTTCAATCAGCAGCACCAGAGTAGCGGGGTAACGGCGGTGTTAGCCGATGACCAGACATTGCCGACCCGAAATGCCATCGGACTGATGGAGAGTAATGCGCTACAGGGCTTGATTCTGGTACTGGCTGTGAGCTGGCTGTTTTTGGGATGGCGCGTTGGTGTGTTGGTGGCGATGGCAATCCCTTTCTCGCTGGCGGGGGTATTTGTCGTGCTCTATGGTGTTGGTGAAACCTTGAATTTAACGGTTCTGTTAGGGGTGGTGATCGCCCTGGGTATGCTGGTCGATGTGGCCGTGGTTATGGTCGAGTCGATGATCTATCGATTGCATCAGGGGTTGAACACCATCGAAGCCGCACTGGGTGCGATGAAAGAGGTGGGCTGGCCGATTTTTGCGGCGGTATTGACTACTATCGCGGCTTTTTTACCCCTGATGTTACTGCCGGGCATTTTGGGCGACTTTATGCGGGTGGTGCCGATGGTGGTGACCATTGCGCTGATTATCAGTTTAATTCAGGCATTCTGGATACTGCCGTCGCAGACGCACCTGTTCCATCTTAAAGCGGAGCAGAGCCATCACCTGACCGGTATGCGCGAGCGTTTCTTATTAAAGCTGCAGAACAGTTATGGACGAATCCTGGTAAAAAGCTTTCGTCATCCGTTATTAACCATGGCTTTATTGCTGATGACCTTTGCCTCGGCCGTGTGGCTAATGGCCAGTGGCAAAATTGTCACCAACTTCTTCGCATCCGACACTCTGAGAATTTTTTATGTCAATGTGGAGATGCCTGCAGGAACCACTTTGACGCAGACATTGAAGGCGACTCAACAGGTTGAACAAACGGCGCGTGACTACATAGACAAGGACGAGGTGCGCTCAATCACCGCCTATTCAGGGCAGATGTTTACTGAGACCGAACCTAAAATCGGTGATGTTTATGGGCAGCTGTTTATCAGTTTGAACCCGCCAACGGACAGTTCTAAAGCGGTGGATGATTTGATCAATGAGTTGCGCGGGCACCTTCGAGAACAGGCACCGGCGGGTGCGGAGGTCAGTCTGTTGAAACTGGCAGGTGGGCCGCCGGCATCCAAGCCGATCAGCGTCAAGGTGCGCGGTGATGATTATATTGAGATTGGTCGTGCGGTTGCGGCTCTAACCGAGGTGTTAGAGAGTATGGATGGGGTTAAAGACATTACCAATGATGCGGCCTTAGGCAGTCAGCAGTTGGTCACCCGTCTGAATCTGGCTGCTATTCAGCAGGTCGGTCTGGATGCACAAACGGTGATTCGAACTCTGCGTCTGCTGGCCGATGGTGAGGTGGTGGCTCAGTTAACCAAAGACGGCGAGCAGGTTGATCTAAGGGTGAGAGCGGTTAGTCAGCAGACCGATAACCTTCAGGCCTGGCTTTCGGCAACCATTGCAACACCATCAGGTGGTGAGGTCGCGCTATCCGAACTGGTGGAGGTCACCACCCAGGTTGGTTATGTGAGCCTGAAACATCATAATTTCAGTCGCGCTATTACCCTGGAGGCGGATCTGGATAAAAGCAGAATCGATACCTTACAGGCCAATGCACAACTGCAGCAGGCCTGGCAGGATTTAAAAACACAGTATCCAAGCATTACCCTCGATTTTTCCGGTGAACTGGATGATATTGAAGAGTCTTTAGGGGCGATGGGGGTGCTGTTTGTTTTAGGAATCGGTTTAATGTATCTGATTTTGGGAGCGCAGTTTAACAGCTATATTCAGCCGATGATTATTCTGTTCACTATCCCTATGGCGTTTAGTGGTGTGGCTTATGGTTTATGGATCAGTGGTAATCCGCTGAGTCTCTATACCCTGTATGGTGTGGTGGCGCTGTCGGGAATTGCCGTAAACTCTGCCATTGTATTGATGGCGGCAGCCAATGAACGCAAGCTGCGTGGCATGAGTACTCTGCACGCCATTGTTTATGCCGCAAGACGCCGACTGGTACCGATTATCGTCACCGCCACAACGACAATGGCTGGCTTGATGGCTCTGGCATTAGGTTTAGGCGGCAGCTCCTTAATGTTCAGTCCGGTGGCGACCGCCATTGTCTGGGGGATTATGGTGTCAACGGTGTTAACGCTGTTTACCATACCTTTGTTGTACCGCTTAATGGCTCGAATATAGCAGGATTAAAAAACTTTTTTTTGAAAATGCTTTTGTTAGTATAGATTTTAACTTAGGTAAATCGCCTAGGTTAGCTAGTAATTTGTTGTGCCAAACTTGTTGTGAAGCAAGGACGGAAAGCCATGGGTCTTAGCATTTAAGATCGCCAGGTTGCCAAAGATACTCCCCTCTTTTTATAGAGTCGATGTCGGGTCTATTTCTGTTCTGCTCTCTGCAGTTTGATTCAACCTATTGCATTTTGCCAAACTTGTTGTGAAGCAAGGACGGAAAGCCATGGGTCTTATGAATCTATAATTTTGATTTAAGATCGCCAGGTTACAAATTGAGCGTGCCGGTGCACGCTCATTTCTCTGTTCTCTCTTCTCACGATGTTTGTTTTTAAATATCGAGGAGAATCCATATGAAACTTTCTAAAACAACCCTGGCAGCTGCTATCTCGTTAGCGATGCTTGCCCCAAACACCAGTTCAGCTGCAGAAAATAGTAGTGAAACAGGACTGCAGCAAATCATTCACATTATTCAAAATGACCGTGGTCTGATTCGTAAGGTGAGTCAGGAAAACCGCAATCAGGCTGCTCAGGCTGCCAGTGGTATGAATGATATTATTATTGAAGCAATTAAATCGGCAGGCCTGGCGAATGATCAGGTTATTTCGACGGCTGATGCACGAGAGTTAAATGATTATATCTATGCAAACTATCCGGCGGAGTGGCAGCGCTTGCACGGCGATGATGAAAACGGTGAGGAGACCGGTTTTCACCTCGTGCAGAATAATGGTGCACGTACCAAAATTTTTGGCAAGAATGCCATTAACCGTGTGGCAGATGGCATCTACCACTTAGGGTTTGAGACCCATAAACGTAACCGTCTATTAAATGAAGACGGCAATAAAAACGCCAGTTTTGCTAAGGTGGGAGACTGGTTAAACCGCCTGCTTGAGGCTGATTTGCAAAATAATCAGCTGGTGAACAGTGCCATAAATGAGGTAGAGGGGGATACCGATACCGGCCTGGATCAAATTATTGATATTATCTACGCCGATCCGGGCTTGAATAGACGTATCTCTACCGGGGATATGCGTGAAGGCTCCAGTGCGGCCAATGCCATGAACCATATGATTGTTGAAGCGATTACTGTGAATGGCTTGGCAAATGATGGCCGTATCTCCACCGCGGATATGCGTGAAGTGAACAACTATCTGGTAGAGAACTACCAGGTGGAGTGGGCTACTGAGCATGGTGATGATGAAGAGGGGATCGAAACCGGGTTCCATTTAGTGCAGAATGACGGCGCGAAAACCCGTCTATTCGGTAAGAATGCGGTTAATAAAGGTGGCCGATAGTATCTATCATTTAGGTTTTGAAACACACTATAAAAACCGTCTGATGAATGAGGATGAGCAAAAGAACCGCTCTTTTAAAAAGGTCGCCTCCTGGGTTGATGCGCTGTTAGCGGAAGATCTGCAGGCTAATGAGCTGAATAACCCGGATGTTACAGAGGTTGTCGGCACGACCGGCACAGGATTAGATCAGATTATTGAGCTGATTTATGGTGATGCGCGTTTAGAGCAGCGTGTGGCAACCTCTGATATTCGTGTAGCGTCAGAGATGGCAAATAATATGAATGCTTTGATTGTCGAATCGATCTCTGCCACGGGTGCGGCGGATGATGGTGTGATAAGCAAGGAGGATGTCGCCGCCATGAACCGTTACTTAGTGGCGAATCATGCTGATGACTGGGCGCGTTATCATGGTGATGATGAAGATGGTGAGGAGACCGGTTTTCACCGTATTCAAGGCAATGGTGCCAAAACCAAGTTATTTGGCAAAAATCTGGTGAACAATGTGGCGGACTCAATCTATCACTTAGGTTTCCCAACCGATTCGGATCGTCGTCTGCAAAACGAAGACGGTACGGCCAATAAGTCATTCAAAAGGGTGGCTGCCTGGCTGAACCTGCTATTGGTTGATGACCTGGATTCCGGCAAATTTTAACGCATAGCGCCAAGCCTCTTATGTGCTGAAGCTTGAGTACAAAGGAGATTCTAATAGAATCGGCTACTGTTCAAGTTTTGAATGGTAGTCGATTTTTTTATTTAGAGCCTAAAAAATTCTAGAGAGGGTAGTCCAACAGGGCTAAACCACTGGCTGAGACTTTAAGCAGTTTAGTCTGTGGTCGCCAATCTCCCAATACCCAGCGATGTCTTGTTTGGCCATTAAAGTTAATAAGATGGTGCTGCGGTCGATGCGTGTGGCCGTGAATCAGGTGAGTGACCTCGGGATAGCGCTGCATTATTTCAACCACGCTATCTGCATTTACATCCATAATATTTTCCGCTTTATTCTGGTTGTAGCGTTTGGATTTTTGGCGCATATTCTGCCCAATTTGCAGGCGCTTCTTTTTCGGTAGCTTCAAAAACAGCCAGGTCACAAGCGGGTGGCGTAAAATTTTACGCGCCTTTTGGTAGTCCTTGTCGTCGGTACACAGGCTATCACCGTGCATCAATAGCAGTTGGTGCTGATAGAGTTCTGTGGCAAATGGTTCTTTGAGTAGCTGAATGCCGGTTGCCTTGCAGAAGGCGTGAC
Source organism: uncultured Thiosulfatimonas sp. (assembly GCA_964574275.1). Classification (GTDB taxonomy): domain Bacteria; phylum Pseudomonadota; class Gammaproteobacteria; order Thiomicrospirales; family Thiomicrospiraceae; genus Thiomicrorhabdus. Next base: position 8,144 of record CAZNML010000075.1, read on the forward strand.
GCATTAGAAAGTCACGATTGCCAAACAGTAGATAGATCGGCAGGCCTGCCTGGGTTAATTCCGCAAACAGCTGAATAACGGTTTGATACTGCTTTAAGCCGACGTCGTCGCCAACCCACATCTCAAATAGGTCGCCTAAGATATACAGGGCATCCGCCTGCGGCGCTTCCTGTTCTAAGAAGGTATAAAAGGCTTGATTAATGGGGTGTTGATCATCCGGTTGCAGATGGATATCGGCGATGAAAAGGCTGTATGAGTTCATGCAGCAATTGTAGCAGGGCTGAATGAAAATGTGGTGTGCTTTTGGCTGGTAAGGCTGTTGAGTGAAGCAGCAGTGATCAGTAGCAGGCTGATCACCGCCAATTAGTCTAAAGGACTTAGTCTTCGATCAGGGTTGTTTTGGTGATTAGGATCTCCTCTTTAGGCACGTCCTGGTGACCGCCATAAGAACCGGTCTCAACGCCGGCCATGGCATCAACTACTTCCATACCGTCAACCACTTTACCGAACACCGCATAACCCCAGCCTTGGGTGTCTTTTGAAGTGTGGTCTAAGAAGCCGTTGTCTTTTAAGTTAATAAAAAACTGCGTGGTCGCCGAGTGTGGGTCCATAGTACGCGCATAAGCCAGGGTACCACGTTCGTTCTTTAAGCCATTATCCGCTTCGTTCTCAATCGGGTCACCAGACTCCTTATCGATCAGACCTGGAAGCATGCCGCCGCCCTGTACCATGAAGTTAGGGATAATACGGTGGAAAAGTGTGCCGGCAAACCAGTTGTCCATCACGTAGTGAATGAAGTTCTCTGTTCCAATCGGTGCTTTTTCTGCATCCAGTTCAACAGTAATGTCACCCATAGTGGTGCCGATAATAACTTTAGGCATGATGTAAATCCTTTTTTAAGATGTAAATTGAAATCGATTATTTAACTTGGCGCGCTTTTTCGATGACGACCGTTTGTAGCGGTACATCAGCAAAACCGTCTTTAAAACCGGTTCTAACCTGGCGAATTTTATTGACTACTTTCATGCCTTTAATGACACGACCGAATACAGCGTAACCGTAAGCTCGGTTGGTTTTTTCGCGGAAGTCTAAAAAGCTGTTCTGGGCGACGTTAATAAAAAACTGCGCAGTCGCAGAGTGTGGGTCATTGGTACGCGCCATCGATACCATACCGATCTTATTACGCAGCCCGTTATCGGCTTCATTTTCAATTGGAGCACGGGTCAATTTCTTTTTCATATCTGTGGTAAAGCCACCGCCTTGCACCATAAAGTTCGGGATCACACGGTGAAAGATGGTGCCGTCGTAAAAGCCTTCATTAACGTAAGCCAGGAAGTTCTCTACTGTTTTAGGGGCTTTTTCCGGGTAAAGTTCCAGCATAATGCTTCCCATATTGGTGTCGATCAGTACCTGAGGGTTGTCACTGGTTTTAGCATTGGACTGCGCTTGGGCAAGCGGGCTGAATGCAAAGGCTAAAAGAGTAACTTGTAAAGCTAAAAACAGACGTCTTGTCATAAGGATTCACTCCGAAAAAAATTGGTGTTTCATGTACAATAGGCGACATTCTAACACTTGGCAT
>CAZNML010000076.1:0-9464 GCA_964574275.1 uncultured Thiosulfatimonas sp.
GCCTTTAACCGACAGAGTGTCTATAAACGTTTTGCAGTCGTGGCCGCCGGCCCTGTGGTTAATCTTCTATTTGCCTGGCTGGTGTTTGCGGCAATCTATATGATCGGTGTTTCCGGTATTAAACCGATGTTTGAACAGCCGATTGCAGGTTCGGCGCTTGAGCAAGCGCTGCCGGATAATGAACAGGCCTGGTTGGTTTCTGCAATCGATCAGCAGGCTGTTAACTCCTGGTTAACCATTAGAGAACAGCTGTTACAGGCGCTTATCAACGACCAGGCCAGTGTTTCGGTCACCCTGGAGTCATTGGGTTCGGCACAGATAAAACATCTGGATTCAGTCTCTCTGGCTGACCTGGAGCTGGATAACCATAAACAGAACTGGGTGCGTGTTTTAGGTTTTGAGCCTATGGCAGTCCCGGTTCCCGCGCTAATCGGGCAGATGAAAGCGGGCGCACCGGCGGATTTAGCCGGCATACAATCGGGTGACTTGGTGTTGAGCATCGACGAGCAGCCGGTTGAGGTGTGGCAGGATGTAGTTAAGTATGTACGTGACCTGCCAAACCGACAGGTCGTAGTACAGGTATTGCGTAATGAGGTGGTTTATAGGTTGCCGGTCGAGCTTGCTGAGCAGGCATTGGCGGATGGAACGGTGATCGGTTATCTTGGCGTTGGCGTACAGGTTGACCAACAGACGTTAGCACCTTATATGGTTACTGCTCAATATGGCTTTATAGAATCGATGCAGCTGGGCTGGCAAAAGAATCTCGATTTTATCGATATGAGCCTGATGATGATCAAGAAAATGCTGTTTGGTGAGGTGGGACTGGATAACCTATCCGGCCCTGTCAGTATTGCGCAGTTCTCAGGTCAGGCTTTACAGACAGGTTTGATCTCATTTTTAACTCTGTTGGGGTTATTGAGTTTAAGTTTGGGAATATTAAATTTGCTGCCGATTCCTGTACTGGATGGCGGTCACTTAGTTTATTATATTGTCGAAATGATTAAAGGTTCCCCGGTTAGTGAAGGGGTAATGAGTATTGGTCAGAAAATTGGCCTGGTGTTAATATTGAGCTTAACGATTTTAGCGATAACAAACGATCTGATAAGAATTACAAATGGATAAGATGAAACCAAAACACTTTAAATACAGCGCAATGTGCGGCCTTATACTTGGCTTAATGGGTGGAGTGACACAGGCACAGGCCTTTACCATTGATAAGATTGAGGTAGAAGGAACTCAACGTATTGGTTTTGAAACCATTAACAGTTATCTACCGGTTTCAGTGGGAGATGATATCAGTGGCGCTTTGGTACAGGAGACGGTACAAAAGCTCTATAAAACCGGTTTTTTCAAGGATGTTTCGCTGTATGAGGGTGAAGCGGGCGTATTGGTAATCAAGGTGGTCGAGCGACCTTCAATTACTGAAGTTTCGATTGAAGGCAACGAGCTGATCGACACCGATGACTTTATGGAGGCGCTGGGGTCTTTGGGGATCCAGCAGGGGCGCATTTACAATCAGGTTCAGCTTGATCGTGTCATATTGGATTTGAAACGCCGTTATCAAGGGCAGGGGTATTATGCCGCTGAAATCGCGGTAGCCGTTGAAGAGCTGCCTCGTAACCGTGTTAATTTGAAAGTAGAGGTTGAAGAGGGCAGTCCAGCAACGATTGGCTCGATCAACCTGGTTGGTAATGATACCTATCCTGATGATCGTTTAAAGCCACTGCTACTGCTCTCAGATAAGGCACTGTTTGGGGATACGGATGAGTTCTCTAAACCTAAAATGCAGGCTGATATCGAAACCATTAAGTCCTACTATTTAGATCGCGGTTTTGCCGAGTTCCAAATTCGTTCATCGCAAGTGAGCCTGTCGCTGGATAAGACCAAGGTTTTTATCACCATCAATATGACAGAAGGCCCTCAATATACGGTATCGGATATTAAGTTTACTGGTGACACTTTGATCTCAGATAAAGAGCTTGCTGAACTGCAGAAAATTAAAACCGGAGATATGTTCTCGCGAACTCAGGTTATTCAAACCATGAATGCGGTGCGTGATCGTTTGAGTGAAGAGGGCTTTGCTTTTGCGGAAGTTAAACCGGATACTATTATCGATAAGAACGAACGCACGGTTGATATTAAATTCGACGTTAAGCCAAAAGAGCGTGTCTATGTGCGACATATCAATATCGAAGGTAATACGCGTACACGTGATTATGTGATTAGACGAGAGATGCGTCAGTTGGAGAGTGCACCTTACTCATTGAAGCAGGTACGCCGTTCTACCGCGCGTCTAAATCGTTTAGGCTATTTCACCAAGGTGGATATTGATACCAAGAAGGTAGCAGCAGACCAGGTAGATCTGGTTATTAAGGTCGAAGAGCAGTCTACCGGATCGTTTACGGCCGGTATCGGGCTTTCACAGCTGGATGGTGTCAGTTTCAACATTGGAGTATCTGAGCGTAACTTTATTGGTAGCGGAAACCAGCTCGATTTTAAAGTTAGCTCTTCAAAAGCGAGAAAGACCGCAGATATCGGTCTGACAAATCCATATTTTACGCCGGACGGGGTTAGCTTCGGAACCGGGTTCTATTTGAGTGAGATAGATGCTGAAGAGCTGGGTGTCTCTGACTATACCACCAATAATTTCGGGTTGCGTTTTTCGTTAGGCTATCCGCTTAGTGAGTTCAGTCGTATCACTTATGGTTTAAAGTTTAATCAGCAGTCACTGGTTTGTTCAGACTCTTTCAATGTATGTACCGATTATTTAGTGAATAATGATAAAGACGAGTCGACTGCTGTATTAAGCATGGGCTGGTCTTATGATACCAAGAATGCGTTCTACTTCCCGTCAGCCGGACAGAAGTTTACGCTGTCGGGTGAGCTGGTCACACCAATTTCGTCGGATACCTCTTTTTACAAATTATTTATGGATGAAAAGTGGTATTATCCTTTAACAAGTGACTTCAGCTTAAGTTTGAAACTCGGCTTGGCGTATGGGGATGGTTTAGGATCGACAGAGGAGCTGCCTTTCTACGAGCGTTTCTACACTGGTGGTATCAGTTCCGTGCGTGGTTATGAACCTAACTCTTTAGGGGATAATTACGACTATGCAACGGACGGTACAGATCGACCAATTGGAGGATCCTCGCGAGTGGTTTCATCGGCTGCGATTGTATTCCCGGTGCCATTTATTGACGATTCGAGTAATGTAAGAATCAGTGTGTTCTTTGATGCCGGGAATGTATTTGCCAAAGGTCAGGAGGTTGATCTGGGTGAGTTGCGTACCTCAACAGGTGTTGGGCTTTCATGGATTACACCAGTCGGACCGCTGTCGTTTAGCCTTGCTAAACCACTTAATTACACCGAAGACGATGATTTACAACAATTTCAATTTAACCTAGGTGTTCCGCTCTAAGGTTAAATAAACGAAGAAAAAACAGGAAAAATGGATGATTAAGGTTTTAAAACTTGCTTTAGTATCTTCGCTACTGGCATTCAGTTTGAATGCTTCTGCCGATACACCCGTTAAGTTAGGTGTTGTGAATGTTGCGCTTCTTCTGGAGCAGGCACCACAAGCCAAAAGTGCCAGTTCAAATCTTGAAAAAGAGTTTTCACCACAGCAAGCTGAGTTGAAGTCGTTGGCAAGTAAGCTGGAGAAAAAGCAGAGCGCTTATCAAAAGAATAAGTCGGTTATGAGTGAAAGCCAGAAGATGACTAAAGAGCGTGAGATCACCATGATGACTCGCGAGATTCAGCGTCGTCGTAATGATATTCAAGAGCTGCTTAACTTAAGAAGAAATGAAGAGTTGGCAAAGCTGCAGACGATTGTTAACGATGCGATTAAAGCGATTGGTAAACAACAGAGTTTTGATCTGATTCTGTATGAAGGTATTGCTTACACCAATAACCGTGTCGATGTCACTCAAGATGTGCTTAAGCATCTACAGACGATGACACAAAAACAACGTTCTGAATTTAATAAGTAAGGAAAGCATGCAACTCGATTCAATTATCGAATATTTAAATTCAGTTGGTATTGAGACTGAGGTATTGGGTGACACCGACAGGCAGATCCAGCAGATCGCCAGTCTGTTAGCTGCAGGTTCTCACAATATCAGTTTCTTATCAGATAAAAAACGTGTTAACGAACTCAAGGCGACACAGGCTGCAGCTGTTTTAATTCGTGCGGAGAACGTGGAATCAACAGAGGTAACGCGTATTGTTGTTGCCGACCCTTATTACGCTTATGCAAAAGTGGCTCAGCTGTTGAATCCGGTGGCGCAGGAGACAGAAGGGGTGCATGCAAGTGCCGTTGTTGCTCCATCCGTGAAGTTGGCAGCAGGTGTCTCAGTTCTAGCGAATAGTTCAATTGACGAGAGAGTCTCTATTGGCGCGGGTTCTGTCATTATGCAGGGAGTGGTTATTGGTAGAAACGTCACCATTGGTGAACGTTGTCGTATCGCTCCCAATGTTGTCATTATGCAAGACTGTGTTATTGGCAGTGATACCACCATTGAAGCCGGCACTGTCATCGGTGGTGACGGTTTCGGTTGGGCTAACCACCAGGGCAGATGGGAAAAACTGCCGCAGATTGGTCGAGTAGTGATCGGTAGCAATGTTTCGATTGGTAATAACTGCACGGTGGATCGCGGCGCAATTGAAGATACCGTCATTGAAGATGACTGTATTATCGATAACCTGGTGCATATTGCACATAACGTGCGTATTGGTCAGGGGTCAGCTATCGCTGGGCAGGTCGGTTTTGCCGGCAGCACCACTCTTGGTAAGCACTGTACCGTCGCTGGACAGGTCGGCTTTGCTGGCCATATAGAGGTGACCGATCAGGTACACCTATTAGCCAAGGCCGGAATTACACATAATATTTCAAAGCCGGGTGCCTATGCCGGTTTTCCTGCTGTAAATGCCTCTGATTGGCAAAAGAACAGTGTTAGAGCTCGTCAGCTGGATAAGATGGCAAAACAGATCAAAGCATTAGAAAAGCAGTTACAACAAATTAAAGACTAATGAGTTTCTCATTAGCTAATTTTTAGATAGTTATATTCGGATATAGAGCATATATGGAAGTTAAAGAGATTTTTGATTATTTACCGCACCGTTACCCATTTTTATTGGTTGACCGTGTTACGGACTTTGTAGAAGGTGAGTCATTAAAGGCATTTAAAAATGTCACATTTAATGAGCCGCAGTTTACTGGACACTTTCCGAATAATCCAATTATGCCGGGTGTAATGATTATCGAAGCGATGGCGCAATGTACAGGTATTCTTGCTTTCAGAAGCCAGGGCGTTAAGCCGGATGGTACAACCATGTACTACCTGGCTGCGGTTGATAACTGTCGTTTCAGACAGCCAGCGATACCGGGTGATCGTTTAGACTTCGAAGTGACGACCACAGGTAATAAGCGCGGTATTTGGAAGTTTGAATGTGTTACTAAGGTTGACGGTAAAATTATCGCTTCTGCTGATCTACTGTGTGCTGAAAGAAAGGTTTAATCATTGATTCATTCAACTGCAATTATTGATCCCAAAGCCAAGATTGCTGATGGCGTAAAAATTGGTCCTTACAGCATTATTGAGGGAGACGTAACCATTGGTCAAGGCACGGTGGTAGAGGCGCATGTAGTTATTCAGGGGCCAACTAAGATTGGTGAAAATAACCACTTCTACCAGTTTGGATCGATTGGTGCAGCCCCGCAAGACAAAAAATATGACGGTGAGGATACGACCTTGGTGATCGGTAATGGTAATACCTTCCGTGAAAACGTCACCATTAACCGCGGTACGGTTCAGGATCGTGGTGAAACCAGTATCGGTGATGATAACTGGGTGATGGCCGGGGTGCATATCGCTCACGACTGTGTTATCGGTAGTCACTGTATCCTTGCCAACGCGACCGCTTTAGCCGGGCATGTAACGGTGAATGACTGGGCTATTTTAGGTGGCTATAGTTTAGTGCACCAGTTCTGCCATATTGGTGAACACAGTTTCTGCGGTATGGGCAGTGTCATTAACCAGGACGTGCCGAATTTTGTGGTAGTATCTGGTAACTTAGCCATTCCTCGCGGCATCAACCTTGAAGGCTTAAAGCGCCGTGGATTCACTTCTGAACAGCTGAATCTGGTTAAAAAAGCCTATCGTACGCTGTATCGTACCGGTAATAAGCTGTCGACGGCCATTGAAAGCCTGCAAGACATCAATGATGAAGCCGGCACTTTAGACGCACTTATTCAATTTTTACAGACCTCTGAACGTGGAATTGTCCGTTAACTCCTCACTAGAACCTAACAATCAAAAGTCAGATTCGCCGATATTTGCCATGGTAGCCGGTGAAGCTTCGGGTGATACCCTTGGTGCGGATCTGATTTTGAGTCTCAAAAAACGTTTTCCTCAAGCACGCTTTGTAGGCATTGGCGGCCCTAAAATGATTGCTCACGGCTTTGAGAGCTGGGTGCCGATGGAGAAGCTATCGGTGATGGGCTTTTTTGAGGTACTGAAACATCTGCGTGAACTGCTCAAGATCCGTAAACAGCTGATTAAAGATCTACTCGCTCTTAAACCAGATGTCTTTATCGGTATTGATGCCCCCGACTTTAATTTCAGAGTCGAGTCTGTTCTGAAGCAGAACCATATCAAAACCATTCACTATGTTGGTCCATCGGTATGGGCGTGGCGAGAAAAACGATTGGCCAAGATCAAGCAGGCTGTCGATGGCGTATTGGTGCTGTTTCCATTTGAACCTGACTACTATCACCGTTATCAAATTCCGGTTAAGTTTGTCGGCCACCCTCTAGCACATCAATTTCCTGAGTCACCAGACTCTGCTGCCGCCCGTGCACAGTTGAAGCTGCCTTTGAATTCACAGATTACCGCGATTCTACCCGGTTCAAGAATGAGTGAAATCAATGCCATGGCAGATATCTATCTGCAGGCAGCGGTTAAATTGCATGAGATCTACCCCTCCATGGTGTTTGTGATTCCTTGTGTTCACGACGCGGCTAAACAAAGGGTTCAGCAGTCGGTGGATCAATTTGCCCAGCATCTTGATGTACGTTTGGTTGAGCAGCAGTCACGCACGGTATTGGAAGCGGCTGATCAGGTTATCGTGACTTCGGGCACTGCAACACTGGAGTGTGCGCTCATGAAGCGGCCAATGGTATTGGCGATCAAAGTTCACCCAATCTCCTACTGGATTATGAAGCGGTTGGCGACCACTCAGTGGATTGGTTTGCCGAACATTCTGGCGGGTCAGTCGCTGGTGACCGAACTGATACAGCAGGAGGCAACGGCCGATAAAATCGCTCTGAACCTGGGAAGGTTGGTGGTCGATACCGCTGAACGCAATAGACAGATTGAAGCGTTTAAGCTGCAGTACCAGTCATTGAAACAGGATGCCTCCGAGCTGGCAGCTGATGCTATTGAAGAGTGGGCAGGTCTATCATGATTGAACAGCAGGCCACTCTGTTTGACGATCTGGCTCAGCCCGGTGCCGACTTTATCATTGGTGTGGATGAAGTGGGTCGAGGCCCATTGATTGGTGACGTGGTTACCGCGGCCGTTATCTTGCCAGCCAGCTGCAAGCTACCTTTGATGGATTCAAAGAAACTGTCTGAAAGCAAACGCCAGCAACTGTCGATAGAGATCAAACAGCAAGCGTTGGCTTACTCGATTGCGCATGCGACACCGGCAGAGATAGACGAGTTAAATATTCTCAATGCGACTATGCTGGCCATGCAGCGCGCCATTATGGAGGTGGCGGCTCAAGTTCAGGGTGAGATCAAGGTCCTGGTGGACGGCAATCGTTGCCCTAAAGTGCCTTTTATGTGTGAGTCCATCGTTAAAGGCGATGCCAAAGTTGCTGAAATCAGTGCGGCGTCTATTTTAGCCAAGGTGCATCGCGATCAGCAAATGCTCGATCTGCATCAGTTACACCCTGAATACGGTTTTGATCAGCATAAAGGTTACCCAACCGTTAAACATTTAGCCGCAATCAAAGAGTTTGGCATGATATCTGGTTACAGAAAGTCATTTAAGCCAATTAGAACTCTATTAGATTCTAATTGTTAACAGGCCTGCTTGTTTTTGCAGGTCGTTCTGTTATTTAATGATGCTACGGGTGTTAAGGCTCGAGTTTACTTTAAATCTATGATTACACCTTCAATAGTCAGTTAGGTCGTTTTGATGAGTACCACTTTAGAACAAGTAGAAAAAACCGCACAGTTAAGCAAAAACAATCAGATGAGTCTGATGATTTTTCAGGTTCAATTTCCGCGGGACAATGTTCAGCCGCCATTCTATGGTATGAATGTCTTCAAAGTGCGTGAGGTTCTAGAGGGCCGGGCTTATGATGTGGCCCCGATGCCTGACTCCAACCCGCTGATAGAGGGGATGATTGAGTTGCGTGGAGTCTATCTGCCGGTGATTGATCTGCCCAAATGGATGGGCTTTGATATGACAGAAGAGGAGCGTGAAAAGTCGATTATTATCGTCTCTGATTTCAGTCATAACTTTGTCGGTTTACGTGTCTCCTACATTCACGGGGTGGAAGAGAAGGACTGGGCGGAGATCCATCCCGCTTCCAACTACAAAGTGGATGTGAACACCAATCAAATTGTCAACCACACCTATCTGGCTAATAGTGAAGAGCTGTGCTTTATTCTCGATATTGAAAAGCTGCTGATTGAAGCGATGCCGACCATGGCTGAGAAGATCTTTGCCTCAGCAAAAGCGGTCGATAAATCAGAGCACGTCTTCAGTGATGATGTCTATAACCGAACCATCTTGTTTGCCGAAGACAGTATGGCCATACAGAAATACATGGGCATGGTGTTTGATCAGCTGAATTTGAAATACAAAGCATTTGATAATGGTCGCCTGCTGCTTGACTATGTCGATCAGCTGGAAAATCTGGATGAGGTCTCCATGGTGTTTACCGATCTGGAGATGCCGGTTGCATCTGGACATACAGTTATTAAGGAGCTTAAAGGCAATGTAAGAACCAAGGCGTTGCCGATTATTGTGCATACCTCAATGACCAGTGAGAACAACAGTCGTCAGGTATTGGATATGGGTGCTGACTACTTTATCGGTAAGGTGGATACCGACCTGATTGTGGATACAGTGTCTAAAGTTGATCAGCTGCTTTACGGCACCGGACTATAGCGGTTTATACTGTCTGATCGTATAGCTCGTTTCTTGCAGGCATAAAAAAAGGCGCATGATCAGTGCGCCTTTTTTAACTCTAGAGTTCGTCAATCTTAACGCTGACGAGCCTTAAATCTAGGGTTAGTTTTGTTGATTACGTACACTTTACCGCGACGCTTAACAACTTGACAGTCTTTGTGACGTGTTTTCGCTGATTTCAATGATGATAGAATTTTCATTTCATTTTTCCATAATTATGGAAATAATGAAATTGCCCAATCACAAGTTAAAAAAATTCCA
>CAZNML010000077.1:0-9440 GCA_964574275.1 uncultured Thiosulfatimonas sp.
TTATGAACCGTGGGACCTGAGGCCTTTCGGCCTTTTGGCGCCGTACTTGGAACGACCCTGCCGACGATCATCCACACCCGTCGTATCCATCGTGCCCCTGATAATATGATATCGAACCCCCGGCAAATCCTTCACGCGTCCTCCTCGGATTAGGACAACCGAGTGCTCTTGAAGGTTATGACCTTCACCACCAATGTATGATGATACTTCATAACCATTCGTTAAACGTACACGCGCAACTTTACGCAGGGCAGAGTTAGGCTTCTTAGGGGTTGTTGTATAAACACGCGTACAAACACCACGACGCTGAGGACATGCCTGTAACGCTGCAACATTTGAAACTTTACGCTTATCTTTACGCGGCTTACGCACCAACTGGTTAATAGTCGCCATTAAATTTTCTCCAATTTGAGATTAACTCTTACATTTTACGTACTTGCGACTCTATTAGCCGCAAATAAGGATTGAGGATTTTAGTGACCTAAACTCAATAAGTCAAGCATAAATACTTGAAATTATTATCTGAATTTAGATTTCTCCATCCACATTTTCAACTTCAACTTCATCTGAAGCCATCTCTTCAGCCGGTAATTCCGCTTCATCATCAGACTTCATAAAAGCTTGCAATTCATCCATAGATGCTTCACTTGCAGCTTTACGCGCTTGATGGTAGGCGAAACCTGTACCTGCAGGGATCAAACGACCAACAATTACGTTCTCTTTAAGACCGACTAAAGTATCACGTTTACCGCTTACTGCAGCTTCAGTTAATACTCGAGTTGTCTCTTGGAAAGAAGCTGCCGAAATAAAGGATTCAGTTGCCAACGAAGCTTTGGTAATACCCAGTAGTACACGTTCAAAGCTTGCTTCAACTTCACCTTTTTCTCTCGCTTTTTCATTTAGCTCAATAACACGTGCATATTCCGCTTGTTCACCTTTGATCAGGCCTGTATCACCAGGGCTCTTAACCTCTACTTTACGTAGCATTTGACGAACAATGGTTTCAATATGCTTATCATTGATTTTTACACCTTGTAGACGATATACATCCTGTACTTCATCAACAATGTATTCAGCTAATTTCTCGATACCTAGCAGACGCAGGATGTCATGCGGATTAGGGTTACCATCGACAATCACATCACCCTTCTCTACACGCTCACCTTCAAATACTGAAACTGTACGCCACTTAGGAATCAAAGACTCATACTGTTCACCGCTATCTTGTGTAATAACAAGACGCTGCTTACCTTTTGTCTCTTTACCAAACCCGATTACACCAGACACCTCTGCCATGATAGATGGCTCTTTAGGCTGACGCGCTTCAAACAGGTCGGCCACTCGAGGTAGACCCCCGGTAATATCCTTGTTCTTCGAAGAGGCTTGCGGAATACGTGCTAATACATCACCGGCACCAATCGTTGCACCTTCTTGCACTACAACCACCCCGTTTTCAGGTAGGTAGTATAGTGCTGGCGTCTGAGTTCCAGCGAAACAAACCGCTTCACCATCTGCATCAACCAGAGCAATATATGGACGCGACTCTTTTGCTGCAGTAGAACGCTCTTTTGCATCCTTAACCACGTGAGTTGTCAGGCCTGTTAGTTCATCAACATTCTCTTCAACAGCACCTTCGAAGTTACCGAATTGAACGGTACCCTCTACTTCTGTGATAACTGGGTGGGTATGCGGATCCCACTGAGCTAAAACATCACCAGCCGTCACGCTACCACCGTCTTCAACGGTTACCGTCGAACCATAGGCGATCTTATAACGTTCCTGCTCACGCCCAGACTCGTCAGCAATCGTGATTTCACCAGAACGTGAAGTAACTACAATTTGACCTTCAGAGTTTTTGATTGTTTTCAGGTTAAACCACTTAGCCGAACCAGTGTGTTTCACTTCGATCTGACTTTGTGCAGATGAACCAGATGCAGTACCACCAATGTGGAAGGTACGCATTGTTAACTGAGTTCCTGGCTCACCGATAGACTGCGCAGCCATAACACCGACAGCTTCACCCATATTAACCATATGCCCGCGAGCAAGGTCACGACCGTAACAAGTCTGACAGATACCAAAACGAGTTTCACATGTCATTGGAGAGCGTACAAAGACGTGATCCACACCCTTGTCATCGATCAGGTTAACCAGTGCCTCATCAAGCAGAGTGTTTTTAGTTGCGAGTAGCGTACCATCCGCAGCCACCACATCCTGACTTACGATTCGACCTAAAACACGATCTCTTAAGGTTTCAACAACATCCCCACCTTCAACGTGAGCTGTCATCTTAATACCGGTTTCAGTTCCACAGTCATTTTCTGTAACAACCACGTCCTGAGCAACGTCAACTAGACGACGTGTCAAGTAACCTGAGTTAGCCGTCTTCAGAGCCGTATCCGCAAGACCTTTACGAGCACCGTGAGTCGAGATAAAGTACTGAAGTACGTTTAGACCTTCACGGAAGTTCGCTGTGATCGGAGTCTCGATGATCGAACCATCCGGTTTCGCCATCAGACCACGCATACCACCCAACTGACGCATCTGAGCCACACTACCACGAGCTCCGGAATCCGCCATCATGTAAACCGAGTTGAAAGAGGTCTGCTGTACTTCCTCACCCTCTTTATCAACGACTGTTTCATACTGCAGCTCATCCATCATCGACTTGGTAACCAATTCGTTGGTGTGCGACCAGATATCAACGACTTTGTTGTAACGCTCACCGTCTGTTACCAGACCTTGAGAGAACTGACCCTGAATTTCAGCAACCTGACTCTCAGCACGTTCAATGATCTCTGTCTTACTGTCTGGAATCAACATATCATCAGAACAGAATGATAGACCTGCTAAAGTCGACCACTTGAAACCAGCGTACATTAATTGGTCAGCAAAGATAACAGTCTCTTTTGGACCTAAAACACGGTAACAAGTATTCAATACAGAGCTGATATTCTTTTTAGTCAAACTTACGTTCAACAGATCAAAACTTAGACCCTTAGGCAGAATACGACATAACAATGCACGTCCGGCAGTGGTATCAACAATACGTGAACTGACTGTTTCAACACCCGCTTCGTCAATTACTGTCTCTTCTACTTTCAGTTTGATGCGAGTATGCAAGTGAACCGACTTAGCAGTCATTGCACGCTCAACTTCTTGCCAGTTAGAGAAGGCTTTACCTTCACCGATAGCGTTGATGCGCTCACGTGTGATGTAGTACAAACCTAATACCACGTCCTGAGAAGGTACGATGATCGGGTCACCGTTTGCAGGAGACAACAGGTTGTTAGTCGACATCATTAATGTACGCGCTTCTAACTGAGCTTCCAGAGATAGCGGTACGTGTACCGCCATCTGGTCACCATCGAAGTCAGCGTTAAACGCAGAACAAACCAATGGGTGCAAGTTGATCGCTTTACCTTCAATCAGTACCGGCTCAAACGCCTGGATACCTAATCTGTGAAGTGTCGGTGCACGGTTAAGTAGAACCGGATGTTCACGGATTACTTCATCCAACACATCCCATACTTCCGGCAGCCCTTGCTCAACCATCTTCTTAGACGCTTTGATTGTTGGCGCCATACCGCGCTTCTGCAGCTTACTGAAAATAAATGGTTTGAAAAGTTCAAGCGCCATCTTCTTCGGCAGACCACACTGGTGCAGACGCAGTGTTGGACCAACAACGATTACTGAACGACCAGAGTAGTCAACACGCTTACCAAGTAAGTTTTGACGGAAACGACCCTGCTTACCTTTAATCATATCAGCAAGTGACTTAAGCTGACGCTTGTTAGTACCAGTAACCGCACGACCACGACGACCGTTATCTAACAGTGAGTCTACCGCTTCCTGCAGCATACGCTTTTCGTTACGTACGATGATATCAGGCGCCATTAGATCCAATAGACGCTTCAGACGGTTATTACGGTTAATAACACGACGGTAAAGATCGTTCAAATCTGAAGTCGCGAAACGACCACCATCAAGCGGTACTAATGGACGAAGCTCAGGCGGAAGTACAGGTAGAACGTCAAGTACCATCCACTCCGGCTTATTGCCCGACTGTAAAAACGCTTCGATTAGCTTTAAGCGCTTAGTAATTTTCTTCTGCTTAGTTTCAGAGTTCGTGTTCTCGATCTCTTCGCGTAGACGGTTTGCATCACCTTGCAGGTCAATAGCCTGAAGCATTTTCTTGATCGCTTCCGCACCCATCTGCGCTTCAAACTCATCCCCATACTCATCTAAAGCATCTAGATACTCTTCTTCAGTCAATAGCTGCCAAGGCTCCAAAGGAGTCAGGCCTGGGTCAACCACCATGAATGCTTCAAAATACAGTACCGCTTCGATCTCTTTTAATGTCATATCCAACATCAGACCGATACGAGAAGGCAGTGACTTCAAGAACCAGATGTGTGCAACAGAGGTTGCTAGATCAATGTGACCCATACGCTCACGACGTACTTTAGACTGAGTTACCTCAACCCCACACTTCTCACAGATAACACCACGGTGCTTCAGGCGCTTGTATTTACCACACAAGCACTCATAGTCACGGATTGGTCCAAAAATCTTCGCACAAAACAGACCGTCACGTTCCGGTTTGAACGTACGGTAGTTAATTGTTTCTGGCTTCTTAACTTCACCGAATGACCAAGAGCGAATTTTCTCTGGTGAAGCAAGTGATACCTTAATCGCATCAAAATCACTTGATACGTTCTGTTTTTTCAGAAATCCTAATAAATCTTTCATTTAGTCTTGCTCCAACTCAATATCAATACCTAAAGCACGAATCTCTTTACGCAGTACGCTGAAGGATTCAGGCATCCCTGGTTCCATATACTCGTTACCATCAACAATGTTTTTATACATGCGAGTACGACCATTCAAGTCATCCGACTTAACTGTTAACATCTCTTGCAGAGTGAAAGCAGCACCATAAGCTTCAAGTGCCCATACCTCCATCTCACCGAAACGCTGACCACCGAACTGAGCCTTACCACCCAACGGCTGCTGAGTAACCAGACTGTAAGGACCGGTTGAACGAGCGTGCATTTTGTCGTCAACCAAGTGGTTCAACTTCAAGTAGTACATGTAACCAACCGTAACAGGACGGTCAAACTCTTCACCAGTCAAACCGTCAAACAGTTTCATCTGACCTGATTCAGGAAGATCGGCCAGCTTCAACATCGCCTTGATCTGCGCTTCAGAAACACCGTCAAATACTGCTGATGCTACTGGAACCCCCTTCTTCAGGTTATGCGCAAGTTCAATGATTTCATTATCACTAAATTGTGAGAAGTCAACCGACTGACCCTGAGTTTCATTATAGATCTTATCTAGGAAAGAGCGGATCTCTGCAATCTCAGCCTGCTGCTGTAGCATTGCATTAATCTTAGTACCAAGCCCTTCAGCAGCCAAACCTAAGTGAACCTCTAAAATCTGACCAACGTTCATACGTGACGGTACACCAAGCGGGTTCAAGCAGATATCAACCGGACGTCCAGTCTCATCATATGGCATATCTTCAACAGGACAGATACGTGAGATAACACCCTTGTTCCCGTGACGACCCGCCATCTTATCACCTGGCTGGATACGACGCTTAATCGCAACGTAAACCTTAACCATTTTAGAAACACCCGGTGCTAAATCATCACCCTGGCTTAACTTCTTACGCTTCTCTTCATAAGCGTCATTCAACTCAATACGCTTCTGCTTAAGCTGTGTATCTAGCGTTTCAAGCTGACGGGTAATATCAGCGTCATCCACATTCAGTGTGAACCATTTAGCCTGATCCAGGCCTGCTAAATAATCTTCAGTAATTGCAGTACCGTCAACCAGTTTCTTACCTACGATCATTGTCTTAATACGCTCTAAGGTATCAACACGCAGGATAGTGTACTGCTCGTCGATATCTTTACGGATCTTAGTAAGCTCATCTTCTTGAATCTCTAATGCACGAGAGTCTTTCTGAATACCTTCACGAGTAAAGACCTGAACATCAATTACTGTACCTTCGATCCCTTTACTAACACGTAGCGAGGTGTCTTTTACATCCGATGCTTTCTCACCGAAAATTGCACGCAGTAGCTTCTCTTCAGGTGTTAGCTGAGTTTCACCCTTAGGTGTCACTTTACCAACTAGAATATCACCCTGCTTAACTTCAGCACCTACATAAACGATACCGCACTCATCAAGACGTGAAAGCGCAGACTCACCTACGTTAGGAATATCAGCCGTGATCTCTTCTGGACCCAGCTTAGTATCACGTGCTAGACACGTTAACTCTTCAATGTGGATCGTGGTATAACGGTCTTCCTGAACAACACGCTCAGAGATAAGGATCGAATCCTCAAAGTTATAACCGTTCCAAGGCATAAATGCGATACGCATATTCTGACCAAGCGCAAGATCACCTAAATCGGTAGATGGACCATCTGCCATTACATCACCGCGGCGGACAATATCGCCCGCTTTAACGATTGGCTTCTGGTTAATACAGGTGTTCTGGTTAGAACGTTGATACTTAACCAGATTGTAGATATCAACACCAGACTCACCTTCTGCAATCTCTTCTGCATTAACACGAACAACGATACGCGCAGCATCAGAAGACAGAACTTCACCGCCACGATTTGCAACTACAGTTACACCCGAGTCAATCGCAACTGTTTTCTCAACACCAGTTCCAACCAACGGCTTATCAGCACGTAGCGTAGGAACAGCCTGACGTTGCATGTTGGCACCCATTAGGGCACGGTTAGCATCATCGTGCTCAAGGAATGGAATCAAAGATGCCGCCACAGATACGATCTGCTGTGGTGATACATCCATATAGTTAACATCATTTGAAGAAGACAGAGTGAACTCATTCTGGTAACGAGCTGATACCAGGTTATCAACAAAACGGTTATCGGCATCCAGTTCCGCACTCGCCTGCGCGATCACATACTGAGACTCATCAATAGCTGATACATACTCAACTTCATCAGTAACCTGACCATCTACAACCTTACGGTATGGCGTCTCCAGGAAGCCGTATTCGTTAGTCTTAGCATACACAGCTAATGTATTGATCAAACCGATGTTTGGTCCCTCAGGTGTTTCGATCGGACATACACGACCGTAGTGAGTTGGGTGAACATCACGCACCTCAAACCCAGCACGCTCACGTGTTAGACCACCTGGCCCAAGAGCCGATACACGACGCTTGTGTGTTACTTCAGACAGCGGGTTAACCTGATCCATAAATTGTGAAAGCTGGCTAGAACCAAAGAACTCTTTGATTGCCGCAGAAACAGGCTTAGCGTTGATTAGATCCTGTGGCATTAGGCCATCAGACTCTGCCTGGTTTAGACGTTCCTTAACGGCACGTTCAACACGAACCAGACCTACACGGAAAGCGTTCTCTGCCATTTCACCAACGGCACGGATACGACGATTACCCAATGTATCGATATCATCAACTGTGCTGTGACCATTACGAATATTGATTAATTCGCGAATGACGTCGATGATGTCTTCTTTAGATAAAACACCCTCACCATCATTACTCTTACGACCTAAACGACGGTTCAACTTCATACGACCAACAGCAGATAGATCATAACGGCTGTCATCGAAGAACAGACTATTGAATAGCGCTTCTGAAGACTCTTTTGTTGGCGGCTCACCAGGACGCATCATACGATAGATTTCGATTTGCGCTTCAAGTTGAGAGGTCGTAGTATCCAAGTTTAAAGTATCTGAGATATACGGACCATTCTCAAGCTCATCAACATAAATGACCTTGATGGCTGCACCATTAATTAGTGCAAGTCGCTCAATCGTCTCGGAAGTCAATACTTCATTGGCACGCGCAACTAACTCACCGGTAGTTTCATCGATGATTCCGGTCGCTAATACTTTACCAAGTAGGTAGTCAGCAGAAACGGTTACTGAGTTGATGCCCGCTTCTTTAAGCAGCTTAACCGTACGTGCGGTAACTTTTTTACCAGGCTGAACCAGTTTCTTGCCATCATGCTCAATTTCGAACGAGGCTGTTTGCCCCTTCAACTGATCCGCGTCTAACTCAAGCTCAAACTTGCCTTTCTTGACATTGACAATATTGTTATCAAAGAAAGCATCAAGAATGTCTTCGTTGTTATAGCCCATAGCACGTAGGAATACAGATACTGGCAATTTACGACGGCGGTCAATACGAGTGAATACACAATCATTGTGATCAAATTCAAAGTCCAACCAAGAACCACGGTACGGAATAATTCGAGCATTAAACAATAACTTACCAGAAGAGTGCGACTTACCTTTATCGTTATCAAAGATAACACCAGGTGAACGGTGTAACTGAGTTACGATTACACGCTCAGTACCATTGATAACAAAAGTTCCATTCTCTGTCATTAGAGGGATGTCACCCAGGTAAACTTCTTGTTCTTTGATATCTTTGACTGGACGAGTCTGCCCTGCCTTAGGTGTTGGTGCATCTTTGTCCAACAATACCAAACGCATCTTTACGCGCAGTGGCGCAGCGTAGGTAACACCACGTTGCTTACACTCTTTAACATCAAACTCAGGCTGCCCCATGTGGTAGCTAACGTACTCAAGATTTGCAGTACCGGCTACACCCTCGATTGGGAAAACTGAAGAAAATGCAGCATGTAAACCAGCATTAGCACGCTCAAGCGGCTTGCTGTCCATCTGTAAAAACTCACGGAAAGAACCTTTCTGCAAAGATAGCAGATAAGGTACGTCTAGAATGGATTGGCGTGTCGCAAAATTCTTACGTACGCGTTTCTTTTCTGTCAAAGAATAAGTCATCGTTTACCTCGACGTTAATTGTCAGGATTAATAGTCTAGTGACTATAAGTAATGCATAAAACTGTAGTAGCTCACGGCTTATCCACAAATTACTAACACACTTTTACACACTGTTAGAAACGAGAAAAGGCCGGCGCCAAAAGCACCAGCCATTTCAATGCTGCCAGGCAGCAAGTAGGGTTAAATTACTTAACTTCTACTTCGATACCAGCATCTTTAAGTTCAGCTGCTAGAGCGTCAGCTTCTTCTTTAGAAACACCTTCTTTCAATGTGAAAGGAGCGCTTTCTACAGCTGCTTTAGCTTCTTTAAGACCTAGACCAGTCGCACCACGTACTGCTTTGATTGCTGCAACTTTGTTGTCACCAGCACCAGTAAGAACTACGTCGAACTCAGTCTTCTCAGCACCACCAGCGTCACCGCCAGCAGCTGGACCTGCTGCAACCATAGCTGCTGCAGATACACCAAATTTCTCTTCCATTGCTTCAACAAGTTCTACAACTTCCATTACAGACATGTTAGCAACTGCTTCTAAAATATCATCTTTTGATACAGACATTTGAAATCTCCAAAATTTAAAATAGGTTTAATACTTAAAAATAATTTATTAAGCTGCTTC
>CAZNML010000078.1:0-9401 GCA_964574275.1 uncultured Thiosulfatimonas sp.
GCAGTGGTTCCATTAATCTGCTACTGTACAGCGTATTTCATATTGGCAATGCCACCAACAATATGAGTTACCAGAACTATCAAGCCCTTGCCAAGCTACCGCAAGTAGAGTGGGCGGTACCGCTCTCTCTGGGCGACTCTCATCGCGGTTACCGAGTCATTGGCACCGAAGCGGTCTTTTATCAGCACTATCGGTATGGCGATGCCCAACCTTTAAGGTTTGCACAGGGGCAGACCTTTGATGACCTGTATGACGCCGTGATTGGTGCCAATGTTGCCAAAAAACTGGGTTATGAACTCGGTCAACAGCTCATTCTGGCACATGGCACCAGTCAATTCGGCAACCCGCAGCATGATGACAAACCGTTTCGGGTTTCCGGTATTCTCGCCCCCACAGGTACGCCGGTTGATAACAGCGTTCAAGTCTCATTGAAAGCGATAGAAGCGATCCATATAGACTGGCACAGCGGCAGCCGCTCCCCTCTTAAACTGTCAGCTAAACTGACACGCAAAGTCGCGCTACAACCCAAACAGATTACCGCTATGATGGTCGGCTTAAAAAGTCCTATCCATACCTTCCAGGTACAAAGAACCATTAACCAGTGGCGCTCTGAACCTCTGATGGCCATCCTGCCCGGAGCCACCCTGGCGCAACTCTGGCAATCGATTAGTTTGTTTGAACAGGTGCTGTTTGCCATTGCGGTGCTGGTACTGCTTAGCGGATTGATTGGCATGTTAATCACACTATTAAACAGCCTCAATGAACGTCGTCGAGAGATGGCCCTATTAAGAGCGATCGGTATGCATAGCTGGGACATTATCAAACTGTTTATGCTTGAAGCATCGCTGATTATGCTCTCGGCGATCACGCTAGGTGTCGCCGCTCTATATGCCCTGCTCAGTATCAGCCTGCCGCTACTTGCGGACTCTTTCGGTCTGCACTTAAACATCCCCATGCTTGATAGTGAACAGGGGCTAATGCTTATTAGCGCCATAGTGCTTGCTATACTACTCAGCTTAATTCCCGGCTGGCTGGCTTATCGTCAATCTTTAGCCGATGGCCTGACAATCAAACACTGAGCACTGATTAAGAGAAATTCCGATGATAGCCTTTTCAACAACTCGCATGGCCTTAGCCCGCTTAAGCAGGCTATTATTGATAAGCCTCATATTGATGCCTTTGAGTGTCCAAGCAGAAGCACAGAAGCCGGCCGATGGTTCCAAGCAGCACCCGCTTGAATTAAATTGGGATAATCTGATGCCTGAAGGTTATGATACAGAGGCGCTGCTGAAAAAATTTGAGAAAGATTTAGCCAAATTGGAGTCGCTACCGGATGACAGTGAGGAGGGGTTCGCGATTATTCAAAAAATTCAGGCTGCCGTCGATCAAATTCCAACCAATAGCAAACTGGATGGTAAATGGGTGAGCCTGCCTGGCTATATCGCCCCACTCAAAATGCACAATGAGATGATTCAGCAGTTCCTGTTAGTTCCCTATTTCGGTGCCTGTATTCATGTTCCGCCGCCACCGGTTAACCAGACTGTTTTAGTTGACACCCTACCCGGACAGGCAATACGGCTAAATGAATCGCATTTATCTTTTATGATTACCGGTAAACTCAGTCTGCAAAAAACCGACACCGATATCGGTCATGCCGGTTACCATATCAGTGAAGCAGAAGTTGAAGTTCACCTTGACCCTAGCTGGATGGAAGTTGAGGAGTAGTGTGTGCCATTTACCGTTTTAATAGAATCTTACCAATCCACTGTTTTAATCGTCTATGCTCGCTGAATACTCTTTAGATAATTTAAAGGGCGTTGGCCCCAAACAACTTGAGAAGCTCCATAAACTGGGGCTATTTGTGGTGCGCGACCTGCTGTTTCACCTGCCCCTTAGATACCAGGATAAGACACGTAAAACGGCAATTGAATCACTCTTTAGCGGACAAGAGGCGCTGGTTGAAGGTGAGATATTTTCACAAAGCCTGACCCGAGGCAGACGCAATAGCCTGCTGGTAAAGATCCAGTCGCCAGGCGGACAGTTTCTAACACTGCGTTTTTTTCACTTCCATTATCGACAGGCGCAGCAGTTTACCCGTGGCAAAACCATCCGTGCTTTTGCAGAGGTGCGCAACGGACCTAATGGTTTTGAGATGGTCCACCCGGTCTACCAGTTTATCGACCCGCTGGATCCGCCGCCACTGGATAATACCCTGACTCCGACCTATCCAACCACTGAAGGATTTGGCCAGGCCAGCATCTTAAAACTGATTAAACAGGCACTGGTGCTGTTACAGCAGTACCCTCTGCCAGAATTACTGCCCGCCGAGCTGCTGCAAACAGAACAGTTACCCGATCTAAATCAGGCCATTCTGACTCTGCATCAGCCTCAACCTGATGATGACTTGACTCAAATCAAACGTTTTGAGCACCCTGCTCAAAAACGGCTGATTATTGAGGAACTCATCAGCCATCAGCTCGGTCTGCATTTGTTACGCAAGTCGGAAAAGCAGCGTTTTGCCCCTGTGTTGTCGACAAGTCGTATGGCAAATGAACTGATCATGTCTCTGCCTTTTACCTTGACGGGCGCTCAACAGCGCGTTTTACAAGAGATTCAGGCGGATCTGAATCAAAACCACCCAATGCAGCGCCTGGTGCAGGGAGATGTAGGTTCAGGAAAAACCGTGATTGCCGCTCTGGCGGCGATTCAAGCTGCTGAAGCAGGTTATCAGGTTGCCATTATGGCACCGACTGAGATTCTGGCGGAACAGCATAAAGATGCCTTTTTAGAGTGGTTACAACCGCTCGGCCTCGAAACCGCCTGGCTCAACGGCAAAATGAAAGCCGCCGAAAAACGTTATATGCTGGCACAGGTCGAATCAGGTCAGGCACAAGTGGTGATTGGTACCCATGCACTTTTCCAGGACAGCGTCACTTTCAACCGGCTCGGCCTGGTAATTATCGATGAGCAGCACCGCTTTGGCGTCCACCAGCGTTTGGCCCTGCATGAAAAAGGCCAGACTTCAATTGATTCGACCGAGGTCGGTGCCAGCGACTCCACAGCAACGCACCCCCACCAGCTCATTATGACGGCCACTCCAATCCCACGCACTCTGGCTATGACCGCCTACGGCGACCTGGATCTCTCCGTTATTGATGAACGCCCTCCCGGACGCCAAGCCATCGATACCGCAGTATTGAGTAATGAGAAACGTTTTGAGGTGATGGAACACTTGGCACAAAAGTGCGCACAAGGAGTACAGGCTTACTGGGTTTGCCCGCTGATCGAGGAGTCGGAGCTGCTGCATGCTCAGGCCGCTGAGGTCACGGCGGAACAGTTCCGCAGCCACTGGCCCAATTTAAGAACCGGACTGATTCATGGCCGTATGAAAGGCGAGGAGAAGGTAGCGGTAATGAGTGCCTTTAAAGCGCATGAACTCGACCTGTTAGTGGCCACCACCGTCATTGAGGTCGGCGTTAATGTACCTAATGCTAGCTTAATGATTATTGAAAATGCCGAACGACTCGGTTTGGCGCAGCTGCACCAACTGCGTGGCCGAGTGGGCCGTGGCAGTTTAAAGAGCCACTGCGTGCTGCTCTACCAAGCGCCACTCTCTGAGACCGGTAAATCCCGTATGCAAATTATGCGTGAAACCGATGATGGCTTCCGCATTGCCGAAGAGGACCTGAAAATCCGCGGGCCCGGTGAAATATTGGGCACCCGTCAAACCGGTGGATTGCAATTTCGCATCGCCGACCTGAGACGCGATGCTCAGTGGATCCCGCTGGCACAACACTGGTCAGCAAAACTGGTTGATACTGATGATCAAAGCGTTAAAGCATTGCAAGCGCGCTGGATTGGCCAGAATATTGACTACCAACACGCCTAATACCCTATAAATAAAAGGGATTTTTCACTAAGATTGACTGCTATCAATCTGCTAGAATGACAGTATCATTTAAGATAAATAGCGTACCTTTAGTGAAAAAGATCACCATCCGCACCAATATTCTCAGCAACTTTCTGGCACTGATCATTATCACCGCCGGGCTACTGATTGGCATACAGTATCGCGACAGCGAGCAGATGGCGATTAACAGCGCTAATCAAAAATTCACTCAACTGTTCCGCCAGCTTGATGGCAGAAGCATGCTGCTGATTCAACAGAGCCACGGCGTCTTGAATCTGTTGGAAGAGGATCAAACGCTGCAGGCCAAAGTACATCATGACCGCATACACCCGGCTCGCACCGCCTTTATCAAAGCATTAGAACTGCATAGAAAATCCTACGCGATCTACCTTGCCCATCCAAACGGCGACTTCTTTGAGGTCGTTAATATGCTGTATGACCCGGTTATACCCGAAAAACTCGGTGCGCCTAAAGGCGCGCGCTGGGGTATTATCAAGCTCAGCCATCAGGACCAACATCAAAGCAAACGCTACCAGTTTTTAGATGCCTCTCTGCAAGTCATTGCCAGCCGCCAGGAAGAGACCACTTACAACCCTGTGGTGCGGTCCTGGTACCAGCAGGCGTTAAAAACCGATGGCATCCATCGTACCAACCCCTATATGTTCACCCATCTGCAGAGCCCGGGGATCACCTTCTCCAAACGCATAGGTCAAAGTGATTCGGTCATTGCCATCGATCATACCGCCCTGCAGATGGCTCGCACCATGACCCTGCTCAAACCGACTGCTGACTCCGATATTTTCGTATTCAATCAGTTCGGCCAGAAACTGCTCGAATCCAAACCCATTGACATCAATGATATTGAACAGGATCATGCGAATCCTCCGCTGGAGTTCACCGAAGAGGAGCAAGCTTTTATTGAGCAGCAGCCGCAACTGCTGGTCTCCAACCAGTTAAACTGGGCACCGTTCGATTACGTTGAAAATGGCCTGCCCAAAGGTTACTCTCCAGAGTACATGCGCTTAATCGCTAAAGCGACCGGACTCAAGTTCAAATTCGTCAATGATTACACCTTTGACCAAATCTTAGAAAACTTTGAAAAAAACCACATCGACATCCTTCATGCCGTCGCCTTTAGCGAAGATCGAGCGCGTTACGGCCAGTTTACCGATTCCTATCACCAGGTAGAATACTATTTCATTACCCATAAAGAGCTGCCTGAAATCAATAGCTATAGCGATTTCTATGGCAAAACCCTGGCTGTGGTAAAAGGCTGGAAGTTTGAAAAATTTATCCAGCAAGTACACCCGCAAATAAAACTGCAGCACTATCCGGATGCTTTGTCGGCGATGCGTGCCGTGGAGATTGGTATGGCGGATGCCGTGGTGGATACCATGGAAACTTATGCACTGCTGATGAAAAAGTACGCCTTTAAAAACCTGGAGATCAACCAGTTAACACCCGAAGTAGAGGGTCACAATCCGCAAAAACTCTATCTAATGCTGCAACCGGGACAGCCGCTGCTGACCCAGATTTTAAATAAAGCCATTGCGCATATTAACCAGTACCAACAAGATGCGCTGATGCAAAAATGGCACATTGGCCACTATGCCAAAATTCAACACAAAAACAGCAGCGAAGCGCTGTTCCTGCAACTGCGTCACTATCTAGATAAGGGGCAAAGAAACCAGATTATTGAGCTCAACTATGACGGTAAAAGATACCTGGCGATGTATGACCAGTTCAGTGTCGCTGGAGAGCAGGGACAGTATTTAGGAATTATTGTGCCTTTCAAAACGCTGATGGCACCCTATATGGAGCGCATTCAAAACTCGATTCTGTTTGCCTTAGTGGCTGCTCTGCTGGTGATTCCACTGGCTATTTTTTCGACAGGCCTGATTGTCCGTCCAATTAAAGATCTGATGATACAAAATGAAAAGATAAAACAGCGCCACTATGATGAGATCCAGCAAGTCGACACCTCGATTAGCGAACTACAGGAACTTTCTGAGTCGATGGACAGTCTGGCGCATAGCGTGCAAGCTTATCAGCAATCACAAGAGCAGCTGCTTGATGGCATTATCCAACTGATCGCTGACGCGGTCGATGTCAAATCCCCTTATACCGGCGGTCACTGTCGACGTGTACCGGAATTGGCCTGCATGCTTTTAGATCAGGTTAACCAGGACCAATCGCCACTTTTCAAACACTACTCGATGACGGATAAAACAGAACGCCGCGCCTTTGAAATCGGTGCCTGGCTGCATGACTGCGGTAAGATTACCACTCCTGAATATGTGGTTGATAAAGGCACCAAGCTGGAGACCCTCTACAACCGCATCCATGAGATTCGCACCCGTTTTGAAGTGTTATGGCGTGATGCCGATATTGAGTATTATCAGGCCGTGCTGGAAGGAGCAGATGCACAACAGGCAGAAATGAAACGTCAACAGAACCAACATCGTCTACAGCAGGAGTTCGCCCTGATCGCCAAAGCCAATATCGGTGGAGAGTTTATGGACAGCGATAAACAGGCTGAAATCCGCGAGATCGGCAAACAGACCTGGCTGCGTCACTTTGATGATCGTCTTGGGCTGTCAGAACTTGAACAGCAAAGACTCAATGGCAGCAAGCCTTCCAGCCTGCCTGCCACAGAACCGCTACTGGCGGATAAAACGGAACACCTCATCCCACGCCATAACTTCGACTATGATGACTACCACGCCAGTGGCTTTAAAACACCGGTACCGGAGCACCTCTACAATCAGGGAGAGATCAGCAACCTCTGTATTGAACGCGGCACCTTAAGTGAAGAGGAGCGCTTTAAGATTAACGAGCATGTCATTATGACCATCAAGATGCTGGAAAAAATACCTTTCCCAGAGGGCTTGGAAAATATCCCCGCTTATGCCGGCACACACCATGAGACCCTACGCGGCGATGGTTATCCACGCCAGCTGAAAGCGGAAGACCTGTCCATTCCGGAAAGAATTATGGTGATTGCCGATATCTTTGAGGCCCTAACCGCATCGGACCGCCCCTATAAACCGGTAAAAACCTTGAGTGAATCTCTGAAAATCATGAGCTTTATGCGCAATGATGAGCACATAGATGCAGAACTGTTTGAACTGTTTCTGCGCTCCGGTGTCTACCTGCAATATGCTCAGCAATACCTCAACCCACAGCAGATAGATCAAGTGGATATCAATAGCTACCTTCAGTAAGTTTAAGACCTGCCCTCAAATTCATGACTCACACCGCTGGCGGTAGTTTAAAATAGACAGTTTATAAGCTCCGCCATGCCCGCTACTTTTGCACTACTGCAATAAGGCATGACAGCAGAGTGACTCTCTAACCAGCAAAGACCCGTTTGCCTTATGCTTAATCGACCGCAACACTGGAAACCTGAAGGCCTGATCAAACGCATTACCGACGATAGTGCGATTCAGTCGTGGCTGAGCACCAAAGGCTCCCTGACAGCCCGATTACGTCAACAATGCCCTGAGCTAAAGGTACAAATTCTTTCTGAACGTTTGGAAGTGCCGCTTCACAATGAGTTACTGGCGTTACAGATGCAGGCCAATGAACAGGCCTGGGTAAGATGTGTGTTGTTACAGTGCGAACAGCAAAACTGGGTCTACGCGCGCACGGTGATTCCTAACCTAAACGCACAAAACCCATGGGAATCGCTGCAAAAACTGGGGGATAAACCACTCGGAGAGGTGCTGTTTGAAATGCCAACAATTCAACGCACCCCATTTGCCTTTGCCAAACTGCCGCTGCAAAGCTGGCCCTATCTAAAGCCGTCACTTGCAAAAGACCAGCACAGCAAACCGAGTTTTGCCCGCCGCTCGGTTTTTCTGCAACAGCAGGCACCTCTGTTATTGACCGAAGTATTCCTGCCAGGCCTGCTTAATTCAGAACACCGATAGACTAGCGTTTGGCTTTATTGATGCCTTTTTTACGCTGCTGCTGAATCTCGCGATATTCGCGTTTGGTCCAGTTTTGCGCTTTTGGATACTTTTTAGAGCTTTTTGATGCTGTTTTCTTGGAGTTGGCTACCGCTTGATTCAATTCCGCCATCTCTTTTTGAGTCAGATTGCGCCACTGACCGGGTTTTAAATCCCCCAAGTGCACATTCATAATACGGGTACGCTTTAGCTTGACCACGTCATAGCCCAGATACTCACACATACGGCGAATCTGGCGGTTTAAACCCTGCGTTAAGATAATGGTGAAAACGGTACTGCTGTTACGTTTGACTTCACACGGTTTGGTCACCGTACCTAAAATCGGCACCCCTTTGGCCATCTGCGCCAGAAAATCATCGGTAATCGGTTTATTGACCGTGACCAGATACTCTTTATCATGCGCATTTTCCGCACGTAAAATCTTATTGACGATATCACCATCATTGGTCAGAAATATTAGCCCTTCAGAGGGTTTGTCGATACGACCAATCGGAAAAATACGCTGTTTATGACGAATGGCATCAATAATATTATCTTTAATCGAAGTGTCGGTATTACAGATAATGCCCACGGGTTTATTGTAGGCGATATAGATACGATCAGACTTATTCTCTGCAACGGCTTGAATGGCCTTGCCGTCAACCTTGACCACATCACCCGGTTGAACTTTGGTGCCCAACTCAGGAGCCTTGCCATTAATGGTCACACGATTCTGTTCAATCAGGCGATCGGCTTCTCGACGAGAACAGTAACCCGACTCACTGATAAATTTATTAAGACGTTTTTCAAGCGCTGCGTTCAAATTTTGATCCTAAATTACGGCTGCCATACAAAGTTTTATAAGCGGGTATTTAACCACATCTTTGTTGTTTTACCCTGAATAACAGCATTTATTCAGGCACAGGCTCATTGTAGCGGTAAGTGCTGAATCAATCATTAAGAAATCGATTTTGGCGGTTTAAAAAAGCGCATCTCCAGCATCAACATTAGAGTGTAATCGGCCTGTTTAAAATCATTCTCATTCGACCACCTTACCCCCGGTTGCACCTCATAATAGAGCCAGTTTTTATAAGCGCGCTCACGCCAGTTCACATTCAGTCCATATTCGGTGTTCTCAATATTATCGGTCTGCGTATCCCAGCTGGCAAATGTCTGGTAGGTGAACACTCGATAGGGGTTAACGGTCTGATAGAGCAACAGACGCTGAGTAAGATCATAATAGGTCTCGTCACGCCACCAGACCCCTTCGGTCTGTGTTCGGAACAGATAGCGCTTATCCAGTGGTTTATCAAATACCAGTTTCGATTCAATCCCCGGTCCATCAGCACTATGCCAGAACAGGCTATGGCTCATACGATTTTTCCAACCTGTCTGGTGTTGCCACTCAAAACGTTTTTTTAAGCGAACATAGGGGTTT
Organism: uncultured Thiosulfatimonas sp.; assembly: GCA_964574275.1. GTDB lineage: Bacteria > Pseudomonadota > Gammaproteobacteria > Thiomicrospirales > Thiomicrospiraceae > Thiomicrorhabdus. Next base: position 9,299 of record CAZNML010000078.1, read on the forward strand.
AACTCACTGACATCTTCAAAATCGACCCCAAAATCGAGAAACAGCTCGTTTCTTTCAAGACCATCCAGCATCACCTGCAGACCTAAAGAGGCCTCGCCGTCCT
>CAZNML010000079.1:0-9302 GCA_964574275.1 uncultured Thiosulfatimonas sp.
AGCCGTTTTGGCGGTGCTGTATGTTATGCAACAGCTATCAGTTGCCTTTGACGTTGCGGCGTCAATTCTGCCAGGCCTGATTGTTTTGGCTATGTTACTGTTTACTGCGGTCTTATGGTTGCATATCAAACAGTTACCGGCCTCTTTTAAACAGGCTTTATGGCATAACCAGCATCAGAATGAGGGTCACCACTCCGCTTTTAGTATGAGCTTAATGCTGCTGGGTCTGCTGTTCGTTGATAGCCAACTGCTACTGGCGACCGCAATCTGGTTTGTTGGCGCGGGGTTACAGCTGATTATTACCAGTTATGTGGTTAAGGGCTGGCTCTACTGCGACCACTGGCAGATGCAGGATCTGACACCGGACTGGTTTCTGCCGATATCCGGCCTGTTAATGGTCTCTTGGGGAATGCAGAGATTTATCTCGCTGGAGTTAGGCTGGATGCTGTTCAGCATCGGTTTAATTCTGTGGCTAATCCTGTTTAGTCTGATGCTTTATCGTCTGTTTTTCCTGCCGCTGTTGTCGAATAAACAGCAACTCTCGTTTTTTATACTGGCGGCACCGCCGGCGCTGGCGTTTTTAAGTTATGTGCAGTTGAACCAGCTAAGCACTCTGGATCTTGTAGCGCGGTTGCTGTTTTATAGTAGTCTGTTCCTCAGCCTGCTTTTGCTTACTCAGGTTAAACGTTTTATACAAACCCCGTTCTGCTTTGACTGGTGGCGGCTGCCGTTTCCGTTTGCACTAATGACGCTGGCCAGTTTGCAGATGTATCAACTGTTGGACCAGGCCTTGTTTATCTGGTTAAGCGCCCTATTTCTATTTATCTCCATCAGCGTTATTTTGCACTTAAGTGTGCGCAGCGCTATGCTATCCAACTCTTTAAAACAGCACTGATTTAATTATGACCCAAGCTATTCACTACACTGTTAACCCGATTGATCCCAAGGCACATCTGTTTGAGGTCACGCTCACCATCGCCAAGCCGCAGCAGCCAATCCAGACCTTGAGCCTGCCTAACTGGATTCCGGGCAGTTACCTGATCCGTGATTTCTCCAAACATCTGCTTGGCCTGCACGCGCAAACCAGTGAGCAGCAGGCGCTTGCAGTGAGCACTATTGATAAGTCCAGCTGGCAGTTTGAATCGGATGGCAAACCGGTGACAGTGCGTTATCAGGTCTACGCCTGGGATCTGTCGGTGCGTGGTGCGCATTTTGATGAGAGCCACGCTTTCTTTAATGGCACCTCGGTGTTTTTAAGGGTTGATGAGCAGAGTAATCAGGCCTGCTCGGTTGAGATGCAAAACAATGAATTCTGTCAGCAAAACCGGTGGCGTGTCGCGACCGGTATGCCGGCATCAAAGGTAGATGACAGTGGCTTTGGCTTGTATCTGGCTGATGACTACAGTGCGCTGATTGACTATCCAGTGGAGATGGGCACCTACACCGAGATCAATTTTGATGCCTGCGGAGTGCCGCATAAGATGGTGCTTACCGGTATCTTTGAGTGTGATCAGGCGCGCCTGAAACAGGATCTGATAAAAATATGTGAGACGGAGATCGAGATGTTCGGTCATCCCGCACCGATGGAGTCGTACCTGTTCCAGGTCATGGTTACCGGTAGCGACTATGGTGGGCTTGAGCACCGTAACTCCACCGCACTGATGTGCAGTCGCGACGATCTACCCTATATCGGTATGCAAGAGGCCACTGAGGGTTATCTGCAGTTTCTGGAGCTGTGCAGCCACGAGTACTTTCACACCTGGAACGTCAAGCGCATTCAGCCTGAAGTTTACCAGGCCAGCGATCTGAAAGAGCCGGCCTATACCAACCAGCTGTGGTGGTTTGAGGGCATCACCTCCTACTATGACGCGCTGATTCTGCTGCGTGCCGGCCTGATTGACAGCAAAACCTATCTGGATCTGCTGGCCAAACAGATGACCCGTGTCTATCGTATGCCGGGCCGCTTTAAACAGTCGGTAGCCGAATCCAGCTGGCTGACATGGACCAAGTTTTATCAGCAGGATGAGAATGCACCCAACGCCATTATTAGCTACTACACCAAAGGCAGTCTGATCGCCTTAGGACTGGATCTGACTATTCGTCAGCAGACGCAAAACCAGAAATCACTGGATGATGTGTTGCTACACCTGTGGCAGCACTACGGCCAAACCGGACAGGGCTTGAAAGAGTTTGAGATCGAGTCAATCTGTACGCAGGTTAGCGGTTTGGATCTGAGTGAGTTTTTTAATGCCTATCTATACGGCACCGAAGATCTGCCTTTTGAAACTCTGTTCAAGGCGGTAAATATCGACTTTACCCTACGCCACCCTGCCACCCTGACCGATAAAGGCGGTGCTGCAGAGGGCCAGCTGTTGACCTCTCATCTGGGGGCGAATCTGGTCAATACTGAACATCAGACGGTCAAGGTGTCGCATGTGTGGCAGGCGCAACCGGCTTATCAGGCAGGCCTGGCGGCTGGGGATGAGATTGTGGCACTCAACCAGTTAAAAACCCCAAATGTGGCCAGTATCGAAAGCCGTCTGAAGCGCTTAGACCCGGCGGCCACAACTATCTGGTCATGCAGCTACTTTAGACGTGATGAGTTGCGTCAGACGCAGATTACGTTGGCACAGGTGCCAAAAGATCGTGTGCAGTTAACTTTGGCAGAGGGAGAACAGAGCAGCTGGTTAGCCGCCTCACCAGCAGAAGTTCAGGGAGAAGCGCATGAGTAAAGAGAACTTAGCTGAGATCAAAGAGCAGATGGCTGCCATTGAGATTACTCAGGCCTTTCAGGATGATGCGATTGATGCCCTGCAAACCACTGTGGCGCAACAGCATCAGGAGATCCAGACTTTGCAGCAGCAGCTGCGTCTGCTGTCGGAGTACATTAAAAGTCTGCGAGAGGAAGGGATTCGTGATCCAAGTCAGGAGGTGCCGCCGCCCCACTATTGATCTATAGAACGTCTATAGAGCTTAGTGTGTCAGGTGCAACTCCATGGCGTGGCGCGCTAACTGATCCGCCCGCTGATTGCCCGGATTACCGTTGTGACCTTTGACCCATTTAACCTCGGCTTTCAAGCTGGAAGTTAACGCCTGCAGCCGCTCCCACAGCTCACGCGATTCAACCGGTCGCCCGGATTTGTGGAACCACTGTTGCTGACGATAGCGCTCAATTTTCCCCTGCAGACCTTCAAGCAGTATTTTGGAGTCGGTATGCAGTGTGATTGTCTGCCCAGCCCGCTGAGTTTGTTTTGCCATCTGCAGCGCTTCAACCGCAGCGGTCAACTCCATCTCCAGGCTTGAGGTATTACGACATACACCAAAATCCTGATGTGAGACTTCACCATCGCAGTAGAGCACATAACCCCAGCCACCCAGGTGCAGTTGTGACATATAGCCACCATCGCTATAGAGTTCCAAGTGAGTCGTTTCAGCTGTGGTCAACAGGTCGTTTTTCAAGATTTTACGCTCTAAAGAGTGAATTGAAGTTATTCTATAAAGCACATTGTATAGAATTTGAGCAGGCCTGCTCAGATTTTTAGCGCAAGGTGATTAACAAGCAGATCAAAATTAATCTCTAGGAATATAGCAGCGCCATGGAAGCGTATTTAACACTTTTTACCGTCTCTTTTTTAGCAGCGACCCTGCTGCCCGCCGCCTCTGAGGTAGTGTTAACCGGGTTACTGCATTCGGGTTATGACCCCTTTTGGCTATGGCTGGTGGCGACAGTGGGTAACAGTCTCGGCTCACTGACTAACTATCTGCTGGGGCGTTATCTGCTGCACTTCCAGCAACGTCGCTGGTTTCCATTTAAAGCCGAAAGTCTGGAGAAAGGCCATAACTGGTTCAGCCGTTACGGCGTGTGGAGCCTGCTATTTGCCTGGGCACCAGTATTTGGCGATCTACTGACCTTTATTGCCGGTGTGCTCAGAGTTAATATCTGGCTGTTTATTGTGCTGGTTGTAATCGGTAAAGGCATTCGTTATGCCATTCTATTACAGGCATTTGTCTGGGTTACGTCACCTTAGAATCAAGGTGTAGCAGATTTAGCGACGCCCACGGCCTTTCGGTTTACGTCCGTCACTCAGATCATGAATGGTGCGTTTTTTACCACTGACGGCACGTTGTGCAGAACGGCTGTTGCGCACCGATTTCTTGCGGGTTGGCGTATTGTGACGCAGATCCGGGCGCGCTTCCTCCGGCAGGTCAACACTTCTTAGCAGCTGGTTAATCTGTTTCCAGGTCAGCGGCTCGGTTTTCCCTTTACGCAGTTGGCGAGGCAGCATAAATGCGCCGTAACGCACACGGTGCAGACGACTGACCTGCACCCCTTGCGACTCCCACATACGGCGAACTTCTCGGTTACGTCCCTCTTTAATGGTGACGCGGAACCAGTTATTCATCGAGTCGTCGTCCGATTTCAAACGGCTGATCTTGTCAAACTTGGCCAGACCGTCCTCCAGCATTACCCCTTTTTTGAGCTGCTTGAGTACGCTGTCTTCCACATCACCAAACACGCGCACCATATACTCACGTTCGATCTCAAAGGACGGGTGCGCCAGGCGGTTAGCCAGCTCACCATTATTGGTCAGGATCATCAGGCCGCTGGTATTCATATCCAGACGACCGATACTGATCCAGCGACCATTAATGATTCGCGGCATTTGCGAGTAGATGGTGTCACGCCCCTTCTCATCACTGCGTGAACAGATTTTTCCTTCCGGCTTGTTATACAGAATGACCTGAGTCGGCTGCTTGGCGATACGAGTCGAGCGCACCACCTGCTCATTGACCTTGATCTGGTCATTTTCAGTAGCGCGGTCGCCTAACTTCGCAGTACGGCCATTCACCTTGACCCGGCCCTCGGCAATCAGCACCTCCACTGAACGTCGGGAACCAAAACCACCACGGGCCAGGATTTTTTGAAGTTTTTCGCCTTGTACATTACTCATAACTGTTCTCAATCAACCGGAGATAAATCATAGAAAGGTGGGGATTCTAACGGATACCAACCAGATCGTAAATTAAATGTTGGAAAAAGGTAAACGGACCGATCAGAATCGGGGTAAGAAAGCCCATCACCAACAGCACCAATAGAATCACAAAGCCATAGGGGGCTATGCGATTGTAGTGCCACGCCCACAGTTTCGGCAGAAATGCGGACAGCACATGACTGCCGTCCAGAGGCGGCACCGGCAGAAGGTTAAGCACAAACAGAATCAGGTTAATACTGACGCCGGCAATACCACTGTAGAGTAGAAACTGGCCGATATCGGGATTGGTCGCCTGCAGAATCAGGCCGAGCTTACCGATAATCGCCCACAGAATAGCCATAATAAAGTTGGAGGCGGGTCCCGCCATCGCTACCCAGGCCATATCACGTCTTGGGTTACGGAAATTGCGATCATTGACCGGTACCGCCTTGGCCCAGCCGAATACGAAACCGCCCAATACCAGAAGTACGGCCGGTACCAGCAAGGTGCCGATTGGGTCGATATGCTTCAACGGGTTCAGCGTTAAGCGTCCCAGCATCTGCGCTGTCTTGTCGCCAAGTTTAGAGGCGGCCCAGCCATGTGCCACCTCATGCACGGTAATGGCAAACAGTACCGGCAGTGCCCATACTGCAATTTTTTGCATAATGGTCAGTTCATTCATTCCTGAAAAGCCCCTTGCCCCTGACGAACCAGCTGCGGCTCCTCATCGGTAAAGTCAATAATGGTGGTCGGTTCAAAACCGCTGAAGCCGCCGTCCAGCACACAGTCCAACGAGTGGCCCAGCTCTTCACGAATACTCCATCCATCGGTCAAGGGATGATCATCGCCCGGCATAATCAGACTGGAGGTCAATAGCGGTTTATCGAAATAGGAGAGCAGTTCATTGGTCACCTGGTTTGGAGTGACACGCAGGCCAATGGTTTTGCGTTTTGGAGACTGCAGGCGACGTGGCACTTCACGGCTGGCTGGCAGAATAAAGGTGTAGGGCCCAGGCAGGTGGCTTTTCAAATAGCGGAAAGCGGTATTGCCAACCTTGGCGTACTCAGACAGATTGCTCAAGTCGCGACACATCAGGCTCAGCTCATGCTCCTCATCCAGACGGCGGATGGCACGAATCTGTTTGGCACCGCTACTGTTATCCAGCAAGCAGCCTAAGGCATAACCCGATTCGGTTGGGTAGGCGATCACCCCGCCCTTTTCGAGGATTTCAACCACTTGCTTCAATAATCTAGATTGCGGGTTCTCAGGATGAACCGAAATATACTGACACTCTTTACGCACGGAAACGTTCAACTCTCGTTAATAGACAAAATTTGATTATAGCACTGTTGAGTCCATCTTCAGTGAAAGCGCGCGCTTTTAATTCGCACTATTACCGAGGCGGAATAACTGAGAACTAAACCGCTTAAACTAGAAATGCTCAGGCCTGATCGGTTGGTTAAATTCACTCCATACCGGCGTGCACGACTCCGGCAGTTCAGCCAGCCACCCCAAACCACGCCAGGTATGTTCCGGGCGATGAAAGTCCGAACCTAAAGAAGCCAGCAGTTGGTAACGCTTAGCCCGCTCCGCCATGCCCTGCATATCCGAATTGGCTCTGGGGCTATTAACCACCTCAATGCTGCGACCGCCTGCCGCTATAAATGCCTCAATCAAACGGTTGAGCTTACGGCTGGTAAATTTATAGATCCCCGGATGGGCGATCACCGCAATACCGCCGGCCGCGGTAATCCAGCCGACCACCTCCTCCAGCTCCGGCCATTCGCATTTTGCATAACCAACTCGGCCTTTTTTTAGATACTTATCAAAAGCTTGTGGCGTGTTCTTAACATAACCTAACTCAATTAATAGCTGGGCAAAGTGGCCGCGGCCGACTACCCCTTCGCCCACTTGCTGATGCAACAGACTCTCTAAATCGTGGTTCTTGAAATTGGCTCGGTTGCCAAGCTTTTGCAACATAGCATTGGCACGCTGCCATCGCAGCTCCCGAATCAGCGACAGACCGGATTGCAGCTGGCGGTTGGTGTTATCGAAGTCCAGGGCGACAATATGAATGGTGTGCCCCTCCCAGTTACAGGATATCTCGGCACCCGAGTAGAGCTGAATATTATGCTGTGCGGCATGTTGCTGTGCCTGCTCATAACCCTGGGTGGTATCGTGGTCGGTGATCGCCAATACATTCACCTCGTAGTCGGCGGCACGCTGCATCAGTTGCTCTGGTGTTAAAGAGCCATCCGAAGCGGTGGTATGGCAGTGAAAATCGGCTTTCATTGGTAGTTATTTCTTAAAAATTTGTATATCGATAACGGTTTTGAATAAGATTTGCAAACAGCTCTTTCAATCTAGCGCAAACCCCGATAGAATCAATCTTTATTCAAAATTAGACAAAGATATTATAAACGCACATGAAACTTCTATTTGACCTATTCCCCGTTGTCCTGTTTTTTATCGCCTATAAGATGTATGACATCTATACTGCGACCGCTGTGATTATTGTTGCCACCATTGCTCAAGTCAGCTATATGTACTTGAAACATAAGCGTGTAGAGAGAATTCATCTAATTACGCTGGCGCTGATTCTGGTATTGGGTGGCCTGACTCTGGTGCTGCAGGATGAGGCTTTTATTAAATGGAAACCCACTCTGGTCAACTGGGGCTTCGCTCTGGTGTTCCTGGGCAGTCATTTCATTGGTAGCAAACCGATTATCCGCCGTATGATGGATGGCGCTATCTCACTACCTGACGTGATCTGGGTTCGTTTAAGTATGATGTGGATCGCTTTCTTTATTATCTCCGGCCTGACCAACCTGTATGTTGCCTATAACTACGATACCGATACCTGGGTAGACTTTAAACTGTTTGGTCTGATGGGCATGACCCTGGTGTTTATCATTATTCAAGGTTTCTATATCAACCGTTATATGGAAGAGTCAGACTCTGAAGCGGAAGCACAAAAGCTGGCCGATGGGGGTGAAATCGTGCACGATCAGGTAGCGGCTGAGACTAAAGCGGACCGCCAAACCCCATCATCTAAATAACTTTAAGGAGTAATCACTATGCTGTATTCCATTTTTGCCTTTGATGTTGCTAACAGCCTGCCTCTTAGAGTCAAAGCCCGCCCGGAACATATTAAACGTCTAAAAGCGCTGGATGAAGCAGGTCGCCTGCTGCTGGCAGGACCCAACCCGGCAATTGATGAACCGGATCCGGGTGAAGCCGGTTTTAGCGGCAGTCTGATTGTGGCTGAATTTGCCTCTTTAGAAGCCGCTCAGGCCTGGGCCGATGCCGATCCTTATGTGGATGCCGGTGTTTATGAGAAAGTGATTGTTAAACCGTTCAAAAAAGTTTTACCTCAATAAATACTGTTTTAGAAGGTGGTTCTATGGGAAATACGGCCTATTTAATTCCAACGCGTCATCAAAAACTGCAACTGCACCCGACTGATATGATGGAGCTGGTTGATGAAGAGCTGGTAGAGATCCCTCTGCTGGGCTGGACCTCTGCCGGTGATCCGATTCAGATGGAGCTGGACTATGATACGGTTGCCGTGCCGGGCTCAATGGTCAAAAAAGAGACCTTTGCGCTGCGGGTTAAAGGCTCCTCCATGGTTGAAGAGAATATCCAGGACGGTGACATTGTCATTATCGAGCGCCGCTCTACCGCTGAAAACGGAGAGTCGGTGGTGGTGCGTCTGAATAATGAGATGGTCACGATGAAGAAACTCTATATCGAGAAGAGCGGCGTGCGTCTGCAGCCGGCTAACCCGGATATGGAGCCGATTATTCTGAAGAACGAACAGATTGAGATCCTCGGCATTGTCACCGGGATCCTCAGACAGCCATGATTCAACTATTCATTACCGGCGGCACCATTGATAAGCAGTATGATGAGATCAGTGGTGAGCTGGTTTTCCCCGCGACGCATATCCCCGTTCTGCTTCAGCAGGCCAACTGCAGCGTGACCACCGAGGTGGAAGTGCTAATGCAGCTGGACAGTTTGCAGATGACTGAGGCAGATCGTCTGACAATTGAGCAGGCCTGTCAGCAGTGTAGCAGTCAACAGATTGTCATCACTCACGGTACCGACACCATGGTGGAAACAGCCATTAAACTCGCCAATAACCCTCTGCTTGGGTCTAAAACCATTGTTATTACCGGCGCCATGCGCCCGTATATGCTGGGCAACTCCGATGCCAGTTTTAATATCGGTGCCGCTCTAATGGCAGCGCAACTGGCACAAGCCGGGGTGTGGATCTCCATGAATGGTCAGCTGTTTGCAGCCGATCAGGTGGTTAAGAATCGCAGCCTT
>CAZNML010000080.1:0-9169 GCA_964574275.1 uncultured Thiosulfatimonas sp.
TAGACCAGTCAAAGCAACACGTAGACGGTTACCTGGTGGCTCATTCATCTGACCATATACTAGAGCAACTTTATCAAGTACTCCAGACTCTTCCATTTCATAATAGAAATCGTTACCTTCACGAGTACGCTCACCTACACCAGCGAATACTGAGTAACCTGAGTGCTCAATCGCGATGTTACGGATAAGTTCCATCATGTTTACAGTTTTACCAACACCGGCACCACCGAATAGACCAACTTTACCACCCTTAGCGAATGGGCAAATTAGATCGATAACTTTAACACCTGTTTCTAGAAGCTCTTGTGAAGCTGCTAGTTCATCAAATGCAGGAGCTGCACGGTGAATAGTGTTCTTTTCTTCTGCTTCAACTGGACCAGCATTATCAATCGCGTTACCTAGAACGTCGAAGATACGGCCCAATGTTGCCTTACCTACTGGTACAGAGATCGCTTCACCAGTATTTACTACAGCCATGCCACGCTTAAGACCGTCAGATGAACCCATCGCGATACCGCGAACTGTGTCATCACCGATCTGCTGCTGAACTTCGATCGTTAGATCAAGTTCTTCAACTTTTAACGCGTCATAGATTTTTGGTAAAGCAGCACCTTTAAACTCGACGTCGATTACCGCGCCGATGATTTGTACTATTTTTCCACTCATAATCTTTAACCTTTTATTGAAACTTTCAAACTTAAACAGCCGCTGTACCAGCAACAATTTCAGAAATTTCAGCTGTGATCGCTGCTTGACGTGCCTTGTTGTAAGACAGCTTCAATTCACTGATCATCTCACCTGCGTTGTCTGTTGCGTTCTTCATTGCCATCATACGAGCACCTTGCTCACATGCTGCATTTTCAACAACAGAACCATAAACAGTTGCTTCAACATAACGACGCATCAGAAGATCTAATGCCGTTTTTGCATCTGGTTCATATAGATAATCCCAGTGCGTTTCTTTTGTTGTGTCATCTGCTTCCAGAGGTACCAATTTGCTGATAGTTGGGTCTTGTGCCATTGTATTGACAAAAACGTTAGAAGCTAAATAAACTTCGTCAATTTCACCCGCATCAAACTTGTCTAAAACAACTTTGATGGTACCAACAAGGTCCTCGATGTGAGGTGTGTCGCCTAGGTCAGAAACAGTCGCTACAACATTACCACCGTATGAACGGAAGAAACCTTGCGCTTTGTTACCAACTAATGCCAGCTCAACCTCAACGCCTTGCTCTTGCCACTCTTTAAGTTGTGGCATTGCTTTACGGAATAAGTTTGAGTTTAAACCACCACAAAGACCTCGATCAGAAGAGATCATGATTAGTCCAACACGCTTAACTGAATCGCGCTCTTGAGTATAAGGATGCTTATACTCAGGGTGAGCGCCAGCAACGTGACTAATCACTCTCTTCACTTTTTCGACGTATGGTTTTGTCGCTTCCATGCGGGCCTGAGCCTTACGCATTTTAGACGCCGCCACCATTTCCATGGCTTTAGTGATTTTTTTGGTATTTGTTACGGACTTAATTTTAGCTCGTATTTCTTTACTACCGCCTGCCATGGCCTACTCCTTCTCTTAGTAAACGCCGTTAGCCTTGAAAGACTCAATACATGCTTTAACGTTTGCAATGATTTCATCATTCCAATCACCTTTAGCATTGATAGAGTCAGCTACAGCACTATGCTCAGAGTTTAGGTATGTATGTAAAGCTGCTTCGAAATCAAGTACTTTGTCAACTTCAACGTCGTCTAAGTAACCTTCGTTAGCGGCATACAAAGAGATAGCCATTTCTGCAATAGAAAGTGGGAAGAACTGCTTCTGCTTCATTAGCTCAGTAACACGTTTACCACGCTCTAACTGTGCTTTAGTAGCAGCATCAAGATCCGATGCAAACTGAGCAAACGCCGCTAATTCACGGTATTGTGCTAAGTCTAGACGGATACCACCACCAAGTTTCTTGATCGCTTTAGTCTGTGCAGCACCACCAACACGTGATACAGAAAGACCAGCGTTAACCGCAGGACGGATACCTTGAGAGAATAAACCTGTTTCAAGGAAGATCTGACCATCAGTGATCGAGATAACGTTAGTTGGTACGAATGCAGATACGTCACCAGCTTGTGTTTCAATAATAGGAAGAGCAGTCAAAGAACCAGTCTTACCTTTAACTTCACCGTTAGTGAATCTTTCTACATAGTCAGCCGATACACGAGCAGCACGCTCAAGTAGACGTGAGTGTAGATAGAATACATCACCAGGGAACGCTTCACGTCCAGGTGGACGACGAAGTAGCAAAGATACCTGACGGTAAGCTTGTGCTTGTTTTGTTAAATCATCATAGATGATTAAAGCGTCTTCACCGCGGTCACGATAGTATTCACCCATCGCACAACCAGCGTATGCAGCCATATATTGTAGAGCAGCTGGATCAGAAGCGTTAGCAGCAACGATAACTGTGTTATCCATTGCACCGTATTCTTCTAATTTACGCGCTACGTTGTTAACTGTAGATGCTTTTTGACCCATCGCTACGTATACACATTTCACACCAGTGTTCTTCTGTGAAATGATTGCATCGATAGCGATAGCTGTCTTACCAGTCTGACGGTCACCGATGATCAACTCACGCTGACCACGACCAACAGGGATCATAGAATCGATTGATTTGATACCAGTCATCATTGGCTCGTCAACAGATTGACGATCAATAACACCAGGAGCGATACGCTCGATTGGTGAAGTTACTTTAGTATCAATTGGACCTTTACCATCGATAGGACGACCTAGAGCGTCAACTACACGACCGTTCATTTCTGGACCAACTGGTACTTCTAAAATACGACCAGTACAAGTTACTTTGTCACCTTCAGAGATGTGATCATATTCACCTAGTACTACAACACCTACAGAATCACGCTCTAAGTTAAGCGCCATACCGAATGTGTTCTCGTCGAATTGAACCATCACATCTGACACACCGTGAACTAGTACGATACCATCAGCGATGCTTACGACTGTTCCTTCGCTGCCAGACTCAGCTGCACCGTCAAAACCTTTAATACGGTCTTTGATTAGGTTGCTGATTTCAGAGGCATTCAATTGCATGTTTGTCTCTCCAATTATTGGGCGATTGCTGCGCCAAGTTTGTTAAGTTGTGATACTGCTGAACCATCAATAGCCCAGTCACCAACCTTAATCTGAATTCCTGCAATTAGGCTAGGATCTTCTTCATAAGTGATTTCTACTTCCGCATCAAACTTAGCATTTAAAGCAGCACTTAATTTTTTCTTCTGCTCAACCGTAGCCTTGCGAGCTGAAATAACAGTGGCGCGTACACGTTTCTCTTCAACGGCTTTAAGTTCTTCAAAACTCTCAGCAACTTCAGGAAGTGCAGCCAATCTCTTATTCTCAGCCATAACAGTAAGAAGGTTTTTCCCCTCTTTAGTCAGGTTAGAATCCATCACAGCTTCAAAAACAGACAAAATATCCGCTTCTGAATAAGCTGGGTTAGCAATCATAGCCTGCATTGCATCATCCGATGCGATTGTCGCTAGATTTGCTAACTCTTCTGACCATTCTGTTAGCTTTTTGCTCTCTTTCGCGTTTGCAAAAGCAGCTTCAGCATAAGGTCTCGCAATTGTCATTAATTCTGCCATAGAAGTTTCCTTAGATTGATTTAACTAAGGTTTCAAGCATGTCGTTATGTGCTGCAGCGTCAACTTCTTTCTTAAGAATCTGTTCTGCACCAGTCACAACTAGAGAACCAACTTCTTTACGAAGGTCTTCTCTTGCACGACTAACTTCTTGCTCAATTTCTGCTTGGGCGCTAGCTTTAATACGGTCAGCTTCTTCGTTAGCTTTTACTTTCGCATCTTCTACGATTTCAGAACCACGCTTTTCAGCTTGACTTAGTATATTTTGAGCTTGAGCTTTAGCGTCTTTCAACACGTCTTTAGCTTTTTGTTCAGCTAACTCAAGTTCATGCTTTCCTTTCTCAGCGGCAGAAAGTCCGTCAGCGATTTTCTTCTGACGTTCTTCCATTAGCTTAGACAGCGGCCCCCACAGCACTTTGTTCACAAACCAGATCAATAGCACAAATGCCAGAATCTGGATGAGAAGCGTTGCGTTAATACTCACAGTGGTTACCTCGCCATTCGTTAATTATAATAATTAAGGTTTAATTTCAATTAAGCGCCAATTGCCGCTGTCATTGCACCTACGAATGGGTTAGCGAATAAGAACCACATAGCGAATGCTAGGATGATGAATGGGAAAGATTCCATCAGACCAGCGAAGATGAACATGTTAGTCATTAATGCTGGACGCATTTCAGGCTGACGTGCAATCCCTTCTAGTGTCTTAGAACAAATAAGACCCCAACCAATAGCTGAACCTAGTCCAGCAGCAGCTAAAATTACACCTACACCAATAGCAGTTGCAGCGTAGATATCAGCAATCATAGTAGCAGTTACTTCCATCGACTTTCTCCTAAAGTTTTACAAGTTAAAAATAAAAAAAATAAAAGTTTTTAAAGCTTTTCACTTTTGATCTCATCAAATGAAACCTCCAGTTAGGTGCGCTTAAACCTTGTTGATGATCTGAATACTCAGATCACCTATTCCTTCTCATGTCTATCGGTTTAGCTTAGTGACCTTCGTCGTGAGCCATACCTAGATAAACAATTGTAAGCACCATAAAGATAAAGGCTTGAAGTGTGATAACCAACAAGTGGAAGATCAACCAACCTAGATCCAATACGATTTGTAGAGGCGCCCAGAATAAAGCAGCGGCACCCACTGCTAAAGTTCCACCGATCAAAGCGATCAGTAAGAATACAAGCTCACCCGCGAACAAGTTACCGAACAGTCGCAATGCAAGTGAAAGTGGTTTTGATACTTCTTCGATCAATGTCATAACGATATTGAATGGTACGAAGAATTTACCAAATGGGTGGAATAGGAACATCTTAGTGAAGCCCCAAACACCTTTAATTTTGATGTTGTAGTATAGAATCAGTGCAAATACTGTGAAAGCCATCGCTAAGGTTGTATTTAAATCTGTAGTTGGAACAACTTTCAAATACGCGTGCGGATCACCGGTTACTAACTGGAACAGGTAAGGTAGTAGATCTACAGGGATCAGATCCATGAAGTTCATTAACCAAACCCATAAGAAGATAGTTAAAGCTAAAGGAGCAATAAGTGGGTTGTGACCCGGGAATGCATCTCTAACGTTTGTAGCAACGAAATCAAGAATCGATTCTACAAAGTTTTGGAAGCCGCCTGGCGTCCCTGTTTCTAATTGCTTACCTAAACGTGCCGCTACAAAAATAATTAGCGCACCAAGTAAAGCACTCACAACGATGGTATCTAGATTAAATGTCCAGAAACCTCCATTGTCGAAAGTGACAGTATTATTGGTCAAGTGATGTTGTATATACTCAACCGTACCCATTTTCTCAGCCAATGGTCTTCTCCTTAGTCAGTCAAACGACGCTTACCTTTAAGATTAAACATCTGCCCGATCTGCATAACCACAAAAGTCAACACAACCGGCATCGGTTCAAAATTAAAGAGCGACAGCCCTAAAACAAACAATACAGCTAATAGAACGAATCTAATCACTGCACTCATATATAAAATCAGTATTCCGCTTTTTGGGTCTTCTGCTGCTTTGTTATTCGCTTTTTTGAAGGTTGTACTCAGCATAAGTACATTCATTATTCCCACAAAAAAGCCGTAGGCAGCGGCCCCAGCTAAACCTTGAGTAGCAAATACAATTACCGCAATAATGCCGATAACACCCTGAATCATTAAAGGCTGATTAAGATTTTTCATCTTCTTTCTGCTCTTTTTCCGGCATAGGGTCTAACTTACTCGAAAGTTTTTGTACTTTTTGTATGCCACCAATAAAGCCCATCACACCACACACCATCATAAAGATCGGCGTGGTATCAAATAGAATATCCAGCACATAGCCCACTAAGAATCCAGCAACAATCGTCGCTGTAAACATCGAGCCGGCTCCCATCAGCAAAAAATTTAATGCTGGCTTAGGTGCATCACCTGCTTTGGGTTTTTCTTGGCTTGAATCATTCATTCAATGGCAAACTCTATTAATGATACTTTTTAGTCGACAATTCTTCAACCTAAACGGGGGCTAATGATATAGGTTTATGGTGTTAAAAGCTAGCTTATCAGCTTGTTTTTATCACCTTTTTATTAAGAGATGGGTATCGGCTAACAACATCATGTGTTTAAGCATTTTTTAGACACTAGATATACTAAATAGCCGATAAATTATTTTTTCTGATTGATAATTTTTATGGATTATTACAGTTTGATTAAAACAGATTTAATAAGCGATTTAACTCATCCATATCGTTATAACTGATCTCCAGCTTACCTCTTCCACTCTCTCGGTGATTGATTTTAACTTTGGCCGCGATCTTATCTGCCAGCGCTTGCTGCTTGTGGCTAATCTCTTCTATATTTGGAATCGCCTTCTGCTTGGCCTCTTTAACCATCTTTTTAGGTACCAGTACCTCTTGCGCAGCCTGTTCAATTTCACGCACTGACCAGCCCTTATCAATTGTCTGCTTCACCAGTTCAAGCTGAATCTTTTCCGGCAGACTGATAATGGCACGGGCATGCCCCATAGAGATCTCGCCTTTGTGCAGTTTCTTTTGGATAAATTTCGGCAGTTTAAGCAGACGCAACAGGTTAGATACTGCGGTTCTGGAGCGGCCCACTGCATCGGCGACCTCCTGCTGTGTCAGTTCAAACTCCTTCACCAGGCGTTTCAAGCCAATCGCGGTCTCAATCGGATCAAGGTCTTCACGCTGAATGTTCTCAATCAGAGCCATTGCCAAGGTAGTTTGACTGTCTGCCTGGCGGATGACCACTGGCACCTTATCCAGACCGGCCATCTGCGAGGCGCGCCAGCGACGTTCACCGGCAATAATCTCATAGCGGTTATCAGCTAACGGCTTAACAATAATCGGCTGCACCACACCCTGCACTCGAATCGAGTCTGCCAACTCCTGCAGCGCCTCTTCAGCAAACTGCTGACGCGGCTGATACTGCCCGGCTTGCAGTTTACTAACAGCAAGCTTCTCTATACGTAGATCAGAACTGCTGTTCTCTGACTTCTGTTTTGCACCAATCATGGCATGAATACCACGATTCCCCATACCTGAGCGTTTTTTAGCCACTTTAATCTTACCTTTCTGTCAGAGTTTATAGTTGAGTCTTACGAATCACTTCATTTGCTAAAGCGAGATAGGCGATCGCGCCATTGGAAGCGGAGTCATAGTCTAGAATAGACTCACCATAACTCGGCGCTTCCGCCAAACGAACATTCCTTGGAATAATGGTCTGCAGCACCTTCATGCCAAAGTGAGCCACCAGCTCATTGGAAACATCGTTGGCCAGGTTGTTTCGTCTATCGTGCATGGTTCTTAATAGACCATCAATGTGCAAGCTGTCGTTTAACTGCTCCTGCACCGTTTCAATGGTATCCATCAGTGCTGACAGCCCTTCCAGAGCAAAAAACTCACACTGTACCGGCACAATAATGCCATCCGAAGCGGTCAGGGCATTAATAGTCAACATATTCAGAGTGGGCGGACAGTCAATCAACACCACATCGTAGTTGCTACGCGCTTTCTTTAGCGATTTACGCAGGCGCTTTGGCCCCATATCCTCTTCCAGCAACGCCACTTCGGCGGCGGTAAGGTCACTGTTGGCGGGCATCAGGTCAATGCCGGCCTGCTCAACCGCCACTATAGCCTGCTTGGCTTTACACTCACCCACCAACACTTCAAATACCGAGTTTTGCAGGTCGTCTTTATCGACCCCAATTGCCACAGTAGCGTTGCCTTGCGGGTCTAAATCAATGAGCAGAACTTTTTTTCCCAAACGCGCCAGTGCGGCGGCTAAATTGACGCTTGAAGTGGTTTTACCCACTCCACCTTTCTGATTTGCTAATGCAATCACTCTGCCCACAAATGTCACCTAGTGTTTCAAACTGTTGTTAAAAGTTGTGTTGGAATCGATACCGCGTCTCATTAATCGCTAAGACAAACGACTGGCCTTAATTACCATGCGTTGTGCATTCAAACCCGGCACATCTAAATCAATCATCTGCTCGATATTGGCCAGGCCTGCTAACTTTGATAAATCCTCAAAGTCTTTTTGTGCTTTCATAGCCCACCAGTAACCGTCTTCAGCCAACAGGTGTTTGGTCCAGTGCATCATATCTTCCATAGAAGCAAACGCCCGTGAGACCACGCCGTCATACAGCTCATCCGGCTGATACTGTTCCACGCGGCTATGCAGAACCTGAGTATTGGTCAGCCCAAGCTCCGCTTTAGCGTGAATGAGAAAACGGGTTTTTTTGCTGTTGCTGTCCAACAGATCCACCTGACACTCCGGATAACAGATCGCCAACGGAATCCCCGGCAAACCACCGCCGGTACCCACATCAATAATGCGCTTACCCGTAATGTGCGGCACCACTGCCAAACTGTCCAGCAGGTGCTTAACCAACATCTCCTGCGGATCACGAATTGCCGTTAAGTTGTACACCTTATTCCACTTTTGCAGCAAGGTCAAATAGTGCATCAGAGCATCCACCTGCTGTGAAGACAAAGCCAACTCCAGCTGGGCTAAACCACGCTCCAACTGCGGGCGTAAAATCGAATTTTCCATAGAGTCACGCTACCTTATTGCCTGCACGGTGTTTCTTAATGGAGATCATTAAAATCGAGATCGCCGCCGGAGTAATCCCGGAAATACGGCTCGCCATGCCTAGAGTTGGCGGTTTATGGTCACGAATTTTCTGTTTAACCTCGTTTGACAGCCCGGAAATCTTATCCAGATCCAAGTCTTGCGGAATCTGCATATTTTCCGAACGGCGTAATTTTTCAATGTCCTGCTTCTGACGCTCAATATAACCGGAGTATTTGGCCTCGATCTCGACCTGATCCACCACCTTTTCATCTTCAATGGCTTCACCAAACACACATAACTCGGCCAAAGCGTTATAGCTCACCTTGGGACGTTTCAGCAGATCGTACAGACTCTGCTCTTTACTCAACGGCAGCTCCATCAGCTCTTCGGCCTTTTTAGCCTCGGCATGCGACGGATAGATCCAGGTGTCTTTCAG
>CAZNML010000081.1:0-9105 GCA_964574275.1 uncultured Thiosulfatimonas sp.
ATATGGCTGACGGCTCTTTCCCAGGCACGATTGAAACGATGAAAAAAGCACGTGACCTGAAGTGTGATCACTATATTTTAGGGCACGGTCCGCATGATGGTGTTGCAATCTGTGATGATATGCAGACGTTTTGTGAAACGATCTATAACAACGCACTGAAATATTATGATGAAGGTCTGTCTGACTTTGAAATGAAGCCTAAGATTATGGCTGAACCGTTTATGAAAGACGTGGCTTCAAAGTGGCCTGGCTATGAACACACTATTGGTAACTTCATCGCTTTAGCGGTGGCGGAAGCAGAAGCGAATATGTTCTAAGTCAAACCAAAACGTTTGCTTAAAACCTAAAAAAGCCGAGTGATTCAAATGAACCACTCGGCTTTTTTAATGCTTAAAATATATTTTTAAGGCTAAAGCCAACAGGCCTGTTGGCTTTTAACTGAGGTTAGCGCAACAATTAAGCTAAGAAATCTAAGATGGCATCCAAACCACGATAGTTAAGCGCGGTATCCGCTTGAGCCTGTACCGTTGGTTTGGCGTGGTAAGCGATACTCAGACCCGCTTCCTGCATCATCATCAGATCATTGGCGCCATCACCTACCGCAATGGTCTGTGCCATCATGATCTCTAACGCATCACACAGCTCAATCAGGAAGTCTGCTTTGGCTTGCGCGCCGATAATGCCGCCTTCAACGGTTCCATCGAGTTCATCGCCATTGATCGACAGTGTATTGGCACGGGTAAAGTCGATGCCTAAGCGCTCTTTTAGCAGTTCGGTGAAGAAGGTGAAACCACCGGAAACCAGAGCGAATTTGATGTCCTGCTGTTTCAGGCCGTTAATCCAGGTTTCAGCTCCCGGGTTAAGGGTGAGGCGGTCGTCATACACCTGCTGTAAGGCGCTGGTTTTTAAGCCTTTAAGCAGAGAAACACGTTCAGTCAGCGACTCTTCAAAGTTAAGTTCACCACGCATCGCCGCTTCGGTAATCGCCGCTACCTGTGGTTTAACATTGATGTAGTCGGCAATCTCATCCACACACTCGATGCCGATTAGCGTTGAATCCATATCACTGATGACTAACTTTACCGCAGCGGCATCGAAGTTAGCCGGCAGGATATTGATATCAAGTTCTAAGGCTTCACTGAGTTCGGCCAGCTCGACACGTGAGGGTGCTTGATCAAGTTCGGCGCGAAAATGGTTGTCAACCAGGGTCAATTTTCCAAATTTACGTTCCAGCAGCTTGCTCTGTTCAAAGTTCAGCGTATTAGTATGGATGATAATGGTAGCCATAGAGGGGTCCTGTTTAAGCTCGGCGACATCGCCAGTTTTGTTTAATCTTCGTCAATGGGCACTATTTTAGTCTTTGCCAGAATATCCTGCAAAGATTGTTTCTGTGGGGTGATGAAGAGGGTGATCCAGCCGATCAGGCACAAAGGCACAATCAGTAAAAAGCGCAGATTGGCGTTGTAGCGGGTCAGCAGATAGCCGTCTTCACGCACCAGTTTGAGCTTCCAGCTTCTTAGTCCCGGGGTTTGGCCGGAGTTAGTCCAGAAGTAGGTTAAATAGAGGTAGGTGATGGCAATCAGGTAGATCTGAAAACTAAGGCTAGCCACCGGGCTGTCTTGCATAGCGTCACCTTGCCACATCACAAATGGAATTGCGGCGACGAACCAGATTGCGCACAGCAGAATGAAGTCATACAGTAGGGCAAAAATAATTTTAAATCGGTTCATGCTGATCAGTCATTTATAATAAAAAGCGATATTGTACACTTTTCAATCGTCAGCTTTAAATGGAACTGATGCTTGAATATTGAGTTTGCTGGATTTTAAAACTCAAAATTTAAAATAGCTAAAAGATCACAACGATTATGAATTTATCTGCAGATGGTTTAGGTCTGCCTTGGTTGGTAGGCAGTTTATTTATTTGGGCAGGCCTGATGGTTTGGGCGTTCAGAACCGCACCTTGGTATAAGGTGCAGGATGATAAAGGCGCGCAGCATGTGCTACTGGGAGCGGCCGTGGTGGTATTGCTGGTGTGGCAGTTTGGTGCCAGTTTGGGCGGCGGCATTACCTTCCATTTTCTGTTAATGACCACGGTAACATTGATGTTTGGGCCGCAGTTCGCTTTGATGGCGATGTCGTTAGCGCTGATTGGGGTGACCTTTGAGTCTGGGCTGGGCGCGCTCTCTTTTGGCATTAATGCGGTGTTAATGGGAGTGGTGCCGATTTTTATCACCTGGTGGATGGCGCGCTGGGCATTCTATAAACTGGATCGTAATATTTTTGTTTTTATCTTTTTTAATGCCTTTCTGTCGGCGGCAATTGGGGTGGTGACCAGTTTAGGTTTGGCGGCAGTGGTTTTATATGCGGCGGATGTCTATACGGCAGAGGTGTTGAAGCAGAGTTTTGTGCCGTTTATTCCGCTGATGGCAACCCCGGAGGGTTTTTTAAATGGCATGTTAATGACGGCGTTTATTCTATTTAAACCGCACTGGGTGACCTCTTTTAGTGATCGTGACTATTTTCACTGAAAGTGCAGCTTGGGTTTGAAAGGGCCTTAATAGAATAGCGTTAGATTTGATAGAAGAGTTGATTTTCTGCAGACGAAAAAAAACCGGCTTTAAGCCGGTTTTTTATTTAAGCAGGTGCTTGGATTATTTTTCCCATGCCGCTTTTAGGTTTGCAGCCGCTTTCATTTGAGCAACTTGTGCGTGTGCAGATTTTTGAGCTTCTTTAGCAAATTTAACTGCGCCAGCTTCATCACCTTTGTCTTTTGCTTTTTTAGCAAGGTCTAGGTAGTGTTCAACATAACCTAGTTTCATTTTCTTTTGTTTCCAAACGTTTTTCATCTCAGTCGCTTGCGCGTGAGCCGCAGTTGCATCCGCAACAATTGCTTCATATGAGTTTGGTGATTGAGTTGCCATAGATGAACAGGCAGTTAGGTTTAAGGCAACAGCAACGGCAGCACCAACTAAAATTTTCTTCATTATTATTTTCCTCCAGTAGAAAGAGCTCTATTTTTTTATTTAAGCCAGCGCTATTGTAAATCGTCGTTGGCAGAATGAAAAGCTAAATAACGAACAGTTTTTTACTGTTTTTCGTCTAGATACATACGTTATTAAGTTTACCCCGGTCGTGTCAATCTTTATAATGTCCCCTATTAAATGAAAAATCGGTTATTTTTTGGAATAAAAATGTGGTTTTTTCATGTAAGTGAATGATATTTAACGACTTTCATTTTTTGATTGATAGGGCGTTACTTTATTAGAAAAATAACTGATTGACCTATAAGTTTTGTAATAGGGTGGAAAACGATGCGAATTTTGCAAGATGCTTTAACTTTTGATGATGTTTTATTGGTTCCGGCGCACTCAACTGTGCTGCCAAAAGATGTATCTCTGAAAACAAATTTAACACGTGGTATTACGTTGAATATTCCATTTGTCTCAGCGGCAATGGATACGGTAACGGAGGCACGTTTGGCAATTTCAATGGCACAAGAGGGTGGGATTGGTATTGTTCATAAAAACATGACGGTTAAAGAACAGGCGCATGTAGTAAGTAAAGTAAAAAAATATGAACACGGTGTGATCTCTGAGCCGGTCACAGTTCAGTTAACAGACAGCGTGGCGGATGTGGTTAATATCACTAAAAAGAACCGCGTATCGAATGCACCGGTTATGGATGGTGATGACCTGGTAGGGATTGTCACTAGCCGTGATATCCGTTTTGTGACCGATATGTCGCAACCGGTCTCTGCGATTATGACGCCAAAAGAGAAGCTGGTCACTGTTAAAGAGAAAGAAGATCCACAGGTTGTTTTGGATCTTTTGCACGACCACCGTATTGAGCGTGTGTTAGTCGTTAACGATGCATTTGAACTGAAAGGCATGATTACCGTTTCGGATATGATGAAATCTTCGGATCACCCAAATGCGTGTAAAGATGACAAGGGTCGTCTGCGTGTAGGTGCTGCGGTAGGAACCGGAGCGGAAACGGAAGAGCGTGTAACGGCTCTGGTTGAGGCCGGTGTTGATGTCATTATCGTTGATACGGCGCACGGGCATTCGCAAGGTGTTTTAGACCGCGTGGCATGGGTTAAACAGAACTTCCCGCAGATCCAGGTAATTGGTGGAAACATCGCTACGGGTGAAGCGGCTCTGGATTTAGTTAAAGCGGGGGCAGACGGTGTTAAGGTTGGTATCGGTCCTGGTTCTATCTGTACTACTCGTATTGTTGCCGGTGTGGGTGTGCCACAGATCACGGCGATCTCAAATGTGGCGAAAGCACTTGAAGGTACTGGAGTGCCATTGATTGCCGATGGTGGTCTGCGTTTCTCTGGTGATGTGGCTAAGGCACTGGTTGCCGGTGCGTCCGCTTGTATGATTGGTTCAATGTTTGCCGGTACTGAAGAGTCTCCGGGTGAGATTGAGTATCTGCAGGGTCGTGCTTATAAGTCATACCGAGGCATGGGTTCTTTGGGTGCGATGGCGCAGCCATCTGGATCAAGTGACCGTTATTTCCAAGCTTCGAATGCTGAAGATAAATTGGTTCCGGAAGGGATTGAAGGACGTGTAGCTTATAAAGGGCCGTTGGCTCCTATTATTCACCAGTTGGTGGGTGGTATCCGTTCGAGCATGGGTTACACTGGTTGTAAAGATATTGAAACCATGAAAACCAAGCCTTCATTCGTTAAGGTGACGGCTGCGGGTATGGCAGAGAGTCACGTACATGATGTAACGATCACGAAAGAAGCGCCTAACTACCGAGTGTAGTCGCTTGTTCATTCTTTAGTATTAAAGGGTGAATTAAACATCAAGGCTTTTACAGGTTGCTGTAAAAGCCTTCTGTCTTTATAAAAACTGTTTAGATTTGGAAAACTTATGACACAAGCAAATATTCATGACCACCGTATTCTTATCTTGGATTTCGGTTCGCAATATACTCAATTGATTGCCCGTCGTATTCGTGAAATTGGTATCTACTGTGAAGTTGAACCATGGGATATTGATGCCAAAGATGTGGAAGAGTTCGGTGCGCGCGGAATTATTCTTTCGGGTGGCCCGGAAACGGTTATTGGTGATGATGCGCCTGCTGCACCGGACGTGGTCTTTAATTTGGGTGTACCGGTTTTGGGTATTTGTTACGGTATGCAGACTATGGCCCAGCAGTTGGGTGGTCAGGTAGTCAATGCCAAGGAGCACGAGTACGGTTATGCTCAGGTACGCGCCCATGGTCATACCAAGTTCCTGGTCGATATTGAAGACGAAGTGACGCCGGAAGGTTTTGGCATGCTGGATGTGTGGATGTCTCACGGTGACCGTGTTGAATCGATGCCGGATGGTTTTAAATTGATGGCCAGTACACCAAGCTGCCCGATTGCCGGTATGGCGAATGAAGAGAAAAACTTCTTTGGTATTCAGTTCCACCCAGAGGTCACGCACACCAAACAGGGTATGCGTATGATAGAGCGTTTTGCGGTCGATCTGTGTGGCTGTGAAAAGCTGTGGACAACTGAGAATATCATCGAAGACAGCATCAAGCGTATCCGTGAGCAGGTTGGTTCTGATCAAGTGATGCTTGGTTTGTCCGGTGGGGTTGACTCGTCTGTGGTAGCGGCACTGCTGCATAAAGCGATTGGTGATCAGCTGACCTGTGTGTTTGTTGACCATGGTCTGCTACGTTATAAAGAGGGTGATCAGGTAATGGCCATGTTTGCTGAGAACATGGGGATTAAGGTGATCCGTGCGGATGTTGAAGACCGCTTTATGAAAGCGTTGGCGGGTGAAGTTGATCCTGAGAAGAAACGCAAGATTATCGGTCATGAGTTTATTGAAGTCTTCGATGAAGAGTCGGCTAAATTGCAAGGTGTTAACTGGTTGGCACAAGGTACGATCTATCCGGATGTGATTGAGTCAGCTGGTTCTAAAACAGGAAAAGCTAAAGTCATCAAGTCGCACCATAATGTGGGTGGTCTGCCGGAAGATATGGAGATGTCTCTGATTGAGCCGTTGCGTGAACTGTTTAAGGACGAAGTGCGTAAACTGGGTGTGGCTCTAGGTCTGCCATACAATATGGTTTACCGTCACCCATTCCCAGGGCCAGGTCTGGGGGTTCGTATTCTGGGTGAAGTTAAGAAAGAGTATGCCGATATTCTTCGTTTGGCGGATAACATCTTTATTGAAGAGCTGGTGAAGTGGGATCTGTATGATAAAACTTCACAAGCTTTTACGGTGTTCCTGCCAGTGAAGTCGGTTGGTGTTGTGGGCGATGCACGACGTTATGACTATGTGGTGGCGCTGCGTGCAGTAGAGACCATTGACTTTATGACCGCTCGTTGGGCGCACCTGCCATATGATTTCCTGGAGCATGTCTCAGGAAGAATCATTAATGAGATTCCTCGTATTTCACGTGTGACTTACGATATTTCAAGCAAACCACCTGCGACCATTGAGTGGGAATAATCCTCGCTTAAGTACGTTATTTAAAAAGGCTTTCTTTAGAAGGCCTTTTTTTGTTTTAGAGAGTTAAAAATGTCTACACAGATAAAATGTCCGCCAGGCCTGGATCAGCAGCAACAGGATCGGTTCTGGATGCAGCGTGCCTATGAGCTGGCACAGCGTTCCGAGTCAGAGGGAGAGGTGCCGGTGGGGGCGGTGATTGTGTTGGATAACCAGTTGATTGCCGAAGGCTGGAACCGTCCCATTCAGAACCATGATCCGACGGCGCACGCCGAGATGATGGCCTTGCAGGCTGCTGGTAAAAAGGTAGAGAACTACCGCTTGCTGGATACCACCTTATATGTCACTTTGGAGCCGTGCCCGATGTGTGCCTCGGCCATGGTGCATGCTCGGGTTGGCAGAGTGGTCTATGCGGCCGATGACCATAAAACCGGAGCGGCAAAATCTGCCTTTCAGCTGTTGGACAGCACGCAATTGAATCACCGGGTTGAGATTACCTCAGGGGTGATGCAGCAGGAGTGCAGTGAACTGCTGAGCCAGTTTTTCAGAAAACGCCGGGAAAATAAAAAAAGAGAGAAGCAGGCGCAGCAAAAAAGTGCTGGGGAAGCTTGATAGCCTCTGCAAACAATGCGAATATAGCTGAAATGGAATTTAGCGCTATTCATAAAACGGGTGGTGCTCTATTATGGGGCGTGGAAGAGGGCTAGTCACAGTATGCAAAAAAGTGTTGATCCGGCTGAAGGCATTACCACCATTAAAATTTTGCCTGGTGAGTTCTATGTTACCGGTGAAAATGAGCGTATAGAGACCGTATTAGGCTCCTGTATCTCTGCCTGTGTGCGTGATCCAATCGCCGGCATTGGCGGTATGAACCACTTTATGCTGCCAGCGGATAAAAGCGCATCGAGCTCAAATGAGCTGTCGGATGCAAATCGTTATGGCAACTATGCGATGGAAAATCTAGTCAACGCGCTGCTCTCTAAAGGGGCCAAACGTGAACGTTTAGAATTTAAGCTTTTTGGTGGTGGCCGCATCATGAGTTCGATGACCAACATCGGTTGGTACAATATTGGCTTTGCATTTGATTATGTGTACACAGAAGGGTTCAAAATTGTTTCGCAGGACATCGGTGATGTCTATCCCCGAAAGGTTTTGTATTACCCGGTAACCGGTCGAGTTCGTGTCAGACGTTTGAACAGCATGCATAATCAATCGCTGGCAGATCAAGAAAATAGTTACATCAATAAAATTGAATCAAAGCCTGTAGAGGGCGATGTAGAACTGTTCTAAGGAAAATTATTATGGATATGATGGAAACCTTTCGCCAAACCTATCTTGAAGAGAGTTTTGAGGGTTTGGATATTATGGAAGCAGGCCTGTTGGAACTGCCTCCTGGAAAGCCTGATAATGAAAAAATTAATGAAATTTTCCGTGCTGCCCACTCCATTAAGGGGGGCAGTGGAACCTTCGGTTTTATTGAGATCGCCGGTTTTACGCATGTATTAGAGACCCTGCTTGATGAGATGCGTGATGATCGTCGTGATGTCACGCAGCCCTCTATTGATGCGATGTTGTCTGCGGTGGATGTATTACGTGATATGTTGACCAAACTGCAGGATCGTCAGCCGATTGATGAGCAACGAGCGGCAGAAGTTCAAGGTGTTTTGGAAGCGATCTTGGGTATGGATCCGGCTCAAGGGGGAGATGCGCAACAGAGTGAGCAGAACGCGGCCTCAGGTGGCGTCTGGACCATTCAGATGATTCCTGAAAAAGAGCTGTTACAGACCGGTAATGAGCCGATTCGCATCTTCCGTGAGCTGGAGGGGCTGGGTGAGCTGACTGTTAAAGCCGATTGGAGTGGCCTGCCAGAGAGTACCCTGTTTCAGCCGGAAGAGTTGTTTATTAAATGGGAGCTGCAGCTCTCAGGTGACGATGTCAGTGCGGATGATATCAGTGAAGTGTTTGAATGGATCGATGGCGATGGCGCCGAGATCATTGTTACGCCACCGAGTGCAGAGACAGAGCAAGTTGCCGTCGAGAGTGTCGCAGCGGAAGCGCCGGTAGCACCGGTTGCTGTTGCTCCGGTCGCTGAAGTCGCTCAGCCCGCAGCGCCTCAAGCGGCACCTGCTAAAAAGCCGGCGGCAAAAAAAGCCGAGGCCAAAGCGGCACCTAAACAGGAAGGCTCCATTCGTGTGGATCTGAGCAAAATTGATCAGATGGTTAACCTGGTAGGTGAGCTGGTGATTACTCAATCAATGCTAAGCCAGTTTGGTGAGTATGCCGAGCAGTCTCAAGGCGGTGGCTCAGATGAACACGACTGGATTGATAAGCTGAAAGAGGGCTTAACCCACCTGGAGCGCCATACGCGTGAACTGCAAGAGTCGGTGATGAATATTCGTATGTTACCGGTGAGTTTTGCTTTTAACCGTATGCCGCGAATCGTGCATGATGTCAGTCAAAAGCTTGGCAAGCAGATTGATCTGGTGATGGAAGGGGAGGGCACCGAGCTGGATAAGACCATGCTTGAGCAGTTGACCGATCCATTGGTGCATATTGTGCGTAACTCCATTGACCACGGTATTGAAAATCCAGATGTACGTGCCGCCGCTGGTAAGTCTGAGATGGGAACGGTGAAGATGGCCGCC
>CAZNML010000082.1:0-7152 GCA_964574275.1 uncultured Thiosulfatimonas sp.
ACTGGTTACCATTGCCGGTATTCTGTCGGTGGCTTACTCATTCCGTTTTATTCACGATGTTTTCTTTAATGGCGAACCGGTTGGTTTGACCAAAACACCGCATGAACCGCCGCGTTTTATGAAAATTCCGGTCGATCTGTTGGTCATTATCTGTTTGGCGGTTGGAATTTTCCCAATGTATACGGTTGCGCCTATTTTGGAAATTGCCGTGATCGGTACGCTGCAATCGGCTCCGCCAACATACAGTCTGGCAATCTGGCATGGTCTGAATCTACCGTTAATGATGAGTATTGTGGCATTGGCGATCGGTACTTTAGTCTACTTCAATCGTAAAGCCTTAATTGACAACTATGAACGTCATGAGCATATTGACGCCAAGTCTTACTTTATGAAATTCCTGGAAAACTTGATTGAATCCAGTATTAAAGTCAGTCGCAGCTTTGATAAAGGCTCACTGCAGAATGCGGCTGCCTGGATTATATTTGCGTCTATTGTCATTACCGCAGCCGGTTTCTTCAGTTTCAATAGCGCCTTATTGGGGGATCGAGCTTTAATGGGCGTTGACCCGGTCAGTGTTATAGTGGCGTTGCTGTTAATTGTTGCCAGTATTATGACCGCGGTCTGGCATAGAAAACGTATGGTGAGTTTGGTTGTCATCGGGGTAGTTGGACTGGTTATTGCACTGACCTTTATCAAGTTCTCAGCACCTGATTTGGCACTGACACAAATCTCGGTTGAGATCGTGACCATTATTCTACTGCTGCTTGCTTTGTACTTTTTACCGCAGAAAACGCCGAAAGAGGTGGGTAAAGTTCGCATCTGGCGTGATATCGGATTAGCTCTGTTTTCCGGTGTGGGGGTGACACTGTTTACGATGATGGTACTAAGCCGCGAGTTTGATCCTATCTCCTATTACTTTCTGGAGAATAGTGTGCCTGGCGGCGGTGGAACCAATGTGGTGAATGTCATTCTGGTGGATTTCCGTGGTTTCGATACCTTAGGTGAAATCGTGGTATTAGCCCTGGCTGGTTTAGGAATTTATGCGATGTTGCAGGGCTTAACTCTGCCTGCACCGGATAATGACATTAAAGGTCGCATCTGGAGCCGTGATGCGCATCCGCTTATTCTGCAGACCTTTACCCGCCTGATGATGCCACTGATGATTATGGTGGCGGTTTATATCTTCCTGCGAGGCCATAACTTACCGGGAGGGGGCTTTATTGCCGGTCTAATTGCTTCGGTCGCTTTGATTGTTATGTACCTGTCTAATGGTATTGAGTGGACTCAAAAACGTCTGACCGTGGATATGCACCTGGTGATTGGTTTTGGTCTATTGATTGCCACTGCAACCGGTTTGGTCGCCATGGCACAGGGCTATCCTTTCTTAACTTCGGCGTTTACTCATATTCACTGGCCGGTTGTCGGTGATTTTGAAGTCGCCAGTGCGATCGCTTTTGATTTAGGGGTCTTTTTAGTGGTAGTAGGATCAACAGTCATGAGTCTGGTTCAGCTTGGAAAACTGAGTACCTTATCGCATAAACAGCAACATCAATATCAGGCCAAACAGACAAGCGTGGGGGGAGATAACTAATGGAATGGTTAATTTCAATTTCAATTGGAGTCATGACCGCTGCAGGTGTGTTTTTGACATTGCGTGCCAGAACCTTTCCTGTGGTACTGGGGTTGACGCTGCTTGCCTATGCGGTAAATGTGTTTCTGTTTACTATGGGGCGTTTGAATAGTGGTTTTCCTGCGGTGATTAATGAAGCTCAAGCGCAATATGCTGACCCATTGCCACAGGCACTGGTGTTAACGGCGATTGTTATTGCTTTTGGGATGACGGCATTTCTGATTGTACTGGCTTTGAAAGCACGTTCTGAACTGGGTAACGATCATGTGGATGGCTTGCATCTGGCAAAAGATGAAGCCTCTTTAGAGCAGATGGTTCCGCCGAAAAAGGCGACTAAATCAGCAGGAGGAGAGCGTTAATGTTACTTGAAACCTTTATGCCGGTTCTGCTGCCACTGTTGAGTGGTATCTTTGTCTTGCTTGCGAGATCGGGTGGGATAGGGCTACAGCGAATAGTGAGTTTATTAGCCGTATTTGCGCTGATTATCGTTAATCTGAATGCCATGCAAATTGCGGTGCAACTGCCGCCACAAGTCTACGCTCTGGGTAACTGGGTTGCGCCATTTGGTATTGTCATGGTGTTGGACCAGCTCTCTGCGACTCTGGTACTGTTGACCTCTATTTTGGCTATGGCAGCGCTATGGTACGCCGTTAGACAAAAAATTGATGAACAGGGTTCGCATTTTCATGTGCTGTTTCATATTCAGTTATTTGGTCTGAATGGCGCCTTTATGACAGGGGATGTATTTAACCTGTTTGTCTTCTTTGAAGTGTTACTGCTGGCTTCATACGGTCTGCTGCTGCATGGCGGAGGGCGTCTGAAAACCCGTGCTGGACTGCACTATGTCTCCTTGAACCTGGTTGGATCTACGCTGTTCTTATTTGCTGTGGGTGCGCTGTACGGTATCTTAGGCACGCTTAATCTGGCGGATATGGCGCTTAAGGTGTCAACCCTGTCAGCTGAAGATCAAGGTGTGGTCGCCGCCGCAGGCTTAATGCTGTTGCTGGTGTTTGGTATTAAAGCGGCTATGTTCCCACTGTATTTATGGCTGCCTCAGGCTTATGCCAATACCACTGCACCGGTCGCGGCCCTGTTTGCCATTATGACCAAGGTTGGGCTCTATGCCATTATCCGTATTCATGGCACTCTATTTGGTGAACAGGCCGGCGATTTAGCGGCGATTCATATTCCCTGGGTGTTATGGCTGGGGTTAGTGACTTTACTACTGGCTGCATTGGGTGCAATCGCTTCACGTACTCTGCGTGAGCAGGTGGCTTATCTGGTATTGGCCTCGGTTGCCACTCTGTTAATCGGTATTGGTATTAACAATGAAGCGGCGATGTCGGCGACGCTGTTCTATCTGCTGCACTCAACCTTAATTGCGGGCGCAATGTTTCTGCTTGCGGATTGGATTCGTCAGGGCAGGGGTGAGGTACAGGATCAGTTTATCAGTGCGCATGCGATGCCTAATGCTGTTCTAGTGGGCAGTTTGTTTATGATTGCGGCTATTGCAATGGCTGGTCTGCCGCCTCTGTCGGGCTTTGTGGGCAAACTGCTGATTCTGTCCTCTGCATTGACGCATCCGGACTTTTTCTGGATTTTAGCGGTGGTATTAGTCTCAGGCCTGTTGATGATTATTGCAATGGCGCGTGCCGGTTCACTGCTGTTCTATAATGTGCTGCCAGAGGAGACCTGTCATACAGTGGATGGTAAACAGGTCTGTGAAACACCAAAAAGCCTGAACTTCAAAGGGGGAGGGGCTGTTATTGGTCTGTTGTCGGTGGCGATTATTCTGGTGGTATTGGCTAATCCATTCCATAGCTTTACCGATTCAACATCAGAGCAACTATTTAATCACAGTCTATATCAGCAGCAGGTATTGGAAGTGGAGCTGATTGCTAACCCACGTAAGGAGTTAGTTGAATGAAAAAATTATTACCTCACCCAATTTTAAGTCTGGCTCTGTGGTTAGTCTGGCTACTGTTAAATAATACAATAGCGCCGGGCCATATGCTGTTGGGTGCGATTTTAGCGATTACTATTCCGCTGTTAACTTCGACTTTCTGGCCTGAGAGAGTCTGTATGCGTAATCCGTTAACACTGTTGAAGTTTGTCGGTATTGTGCTGTGGGATATTATGGTTGCCAATGTGATTGTGGCGAAATTGATTATGGGCAGTAAAGACAAATTACAACCCACTTTTTTACACATTCCATTGGATATTGAACACCCATTAGCCATTAGTTTACTGGCTAATACCATCTCATTAACACCAGGAACGGTCTCTTGTGATGTCAGTGAAGATAGAAAGACTTTGCTGGTGCATGGCCTGCATGAGGAGGATCCACAGGCAACCATTGATGAGATTAAACAGCGCTATGAACAGCCGTTAAAGAAGGTATTTGAATCATGTTAGAGTTAAGTTTACAGATCGGCCTGGCACTTATTTCACTGGCTTTGATTTTGAGCTTTTATCGTCTGATTAAAGGTCCAAGTCAACCGGATCGAATCTTGGCTTTGGATACCCTTTATATCAACAGTATCGCTATTTTAGTGTTATCCGGTATCTATTTAGAAAATATGGTCTATTTTGAAGCGGCGTTATTGATTGCGGTAATGGGCTTTGTCGGTACCGTTGCGCTAAGTAAATACCTGCTTCGTGGCGACATAATGGAATAAGGACTGATAATGAGTGAGTGGACGGAATACCTATTAGGTTTGTTAATAATTATTGGTGCGATCTTTACCCTGGTAGGCTCGATTGGGCTTTATAAGCTTCCCGATTTTTATATGCGACTCCATGGGCCAACTAAAGCCAGTACGCTGGGTGTAGGTGCGATATTGATCGCTTCAGCTATCTATTTTAGTATCAAGCAAGATGCTTTGAGTCTGCATGAAGTTCTAGTGACCCTGTTTCTATTTATTACCGCGCCTATCGGTGCGCATTTAATGGCAAAAGCAGCCATTCATATTCAGCTTAATCGGGTTAAAAGAACTAAAGACTATAAGGTTGGAGACAGGTCTAAATAGCTTTTAATACTCGGTTATTAAGTTTCTTCAAACCATAAAAAAAGCCCCTGTAAAATCGCAGTTAAAGCGCTTTTACAGGGGCTTTTTTATAAGCTTTTTAGTTGAACTGATTATGCCGCTTTTTTAACCGCTTTTTTTGCGGCGACTTTTACTTTCTTTTTACTTGAAAGCTCTTTTTTCATTACCTTTTTAGTCGCTTTTTTAATCACGCTTTTGGCGTTTTTCTTTTTAATGTCTTTTTTTGCAACTGCTTTCATTGTTGCTTTCGTTGCTGCTTTTTTCACGGTTTTTTTCTTAACTGCTTTAGCCATGGTTCTACCTCTGTTTTAGTATTTATTAGTAATATAACTATCCCATTATCATTTTTTATATTGTTTTTAGCAATAAAATATTACTATTTTTATAGATAAGTAGTATTTATTATTCAATTTTCTTTTGTTTTTATTCGCAGTTTTAAATTTTAATAACCGAATGATTTAGGTAATATATAGCTTTCTGATCACCTGTTTGAGTGGCATTTGCATGACTTTTATAGAGTTTAAAAAACATCTGTTGGACGCTGAAATCTCTTTACCTAAGTTTAGTAAATTGATCAAAGTCAGTGAGAAGAATTTACAGTCCTATAAAAAGAAGGGTGAAGTACCGAATCCTATTGCGGTTATCGTGGTCTGTTTTGTGGAGATGCAAAAAGCGGGACTGGACTATCGACAGATCGTCGAGCAACTGGATTTAAAGGCCAAAACCAAAAAGGGTGCAGGTTTTGCCAAAAAGAAAACCGATGAGGGTGACAATAAAAAATAGTTTATTCTCTGATCTGCTCTAATCTTTTATAAAACGGCTTGGATGCTTTTCAAGTATTTTTATAATGTTCTAACCACCTTCTGTTTTTAGACATGCTGCCTTCTGCTAACTGGTTCTATCTCTCTATTTTGCTATTAGCCAGCGCTAAGTTATTGGCAATTTTTCACATCCCGCTTAACGAATACTATTTAGATATCGATCGAATGATCGCCTTGATACTCTTTCTGGCTCTGTATCACGCTGTATACAGTAATAATTTCTCAGTTAAGCCCTATATCGTCTTATGCCTCTACGGCGTCTCTATCGCTATCTTAGGAGCCTTGATCGGCTTAAATGGTTATAAGCTACTGATCCTGTTTTTTATGACGGCACTGGTTGAAGAAATTTTACTAAGGGGAGTGTTGTTTGAGTGGTTGCTGCAAAAAATGAGCCCAATGACGGTTCTATTCGGTAGCACAATGTTTTTCACCGCTGCTCATCCGGCAATTTATCAGAGTGGACTCTATGCCATTGCGGTGTTTTTAAGTGGTTTGTTATTGGGGTGGGTCTATTTGCATTATCGAACTGCCAGTAGAGAGATGGCGCTGGTTTATGCGACAGGCGTGCATGGTTTGATCATTTTAGCCGGATTAAAATCCGGCTTGATCTAACGCCAGAGGAGGGGGCATTAACCAGAGTACTGGTCGCGCTTGAGCTTCTCTAAATAGGCTTTGCGCTTTTCCGGTGGCATTGACGCCAGCATCTGCTGCAGTTTGGCTTTCTGCTGTGCTGCAAACTCCACATTTTCCTGTTTTGGTTTGCTGATAACACCACGTTTTTCCAGGCTCTTACGCTCGGCGATCTTATCGATCTTCTCTTTCAAAGTAGCAGCGGTAAAAGGTTTAACGATATAACCGTCTACACCCGCCTGCGCCGCTTCCAGAATCTGACTGCGCTTCTGTTCCGCAGTAATCAGCATAAACGGCATGTCTTTAAAGTTTTCGTCGGCACGCACCTTTTTCAGTAACTCAATTCCTGTCATTTCAGGCATATTCCAGTCACTGACAATAAAGTCATATTTACCGGTTTGAATCATTGGCCAAGCCTTTGATCCATCGTTTGCATCATCAATGTTGACAAACCCCAGCTCCTTGAGCAGATTTGTCACAATTCTGATCATGGTAGAGAAGTCATCCACTACCAAAATGTTTATATTCTTATCGATCGCCACGGTCTGATATCCCACATTAATTAATTGGTTTTATTATATGGGTAGATAAATGTATATCAATAAAAACCTACCCTTAATAGCTATTGTTGCTTTAGTTTAGCCCGTTTTTCTGCCATTAAATCTATATAAATGTGTTTTGCATTGGCAATGGCTAATTGATCAAACACTGGTCTATGCTGATGTTTGGATTGATCAATCTTTTTAACTTCTTCAATCGAGCCGTTTCTATCTACAATTTGTTGCACCGCTTCGGTCAGCTCAACAAAGTAGTCGTAAGTCTGTCGTTTTAGGGTGGCCATATCTGTCGGTGTGCCGTGTCCAGGTATAACGGTGACATCTTGCGGTACCATTGACATCATCTTCTCAAAAGAGCTAAGCCACTCTTCATGTTTACTGTCTCTTAATAAACCGGGCATACGCTCGTTAAAACCCAGGTCACCGGTAAAGAGCAGTTTACGTGAAGCAATATACATGCCTGTCAT
>CAZNML010000082.1:7252-9050 GCA_964574275.1 uncultured Thiosulfatimonas sp.
GCCAAAATAGGCGTGACCCTGATCGTTTTCAACCGCCAGCCATTTGACCGGTTTGTTGGTTAAGCGTTTGATCTGCTGGTGAAAGCTGTAGGCCACGGCTTCATTTGGACCGCCATTATAGATAAAGATGCCGTCTTTGAACTCAATGGCGGTCAGGTTATTGTTCAAACCAAAGTTGGTGGGTGTTCCCCAGATAAAACTGCCGACCACGGTATAGACGCCATCCATAACCTTAACTGCTTTGGGTATTGGCAGTTCCTTGCCGATATAGCCCGCCTGCTGGTCGGTTCTGTGTACATCATCAATATAGGCGTTGAAGCTGTGGTGGCACTGCGCTGCACTGTCTTTTTCAAGACTTTTGATCTCTTTGGCGTAGGTTTTGAAACCGTCAAGATAGGGATCAGAGACGTTTGATGGTGCGGCGAATGCCGCACTACTTACGCTCATTGAAATAAGAAAAGTAGGCAGTTTTTTTATTATTTTTGTTTTCATGTTTTCGAAATTTTTAGCAATGTTTTTAAAAATGGACAGGCCTGATTAGTCAAGGCAGCTTAGTTAATCGGAATTGCAGTTTTATCAACCACTTTACGCAGTACAAAACTGGTATGCACACCACTGACGCCTTTGATTTGCGTGACATGATTCAGCAGCAGGTCCTGGTAGGCTTCCAGGTCTTTAACCACGACTTTCAGTTGGTAGTCGGCCGCTTGTCCTGTCAGCAATAGGCACTCCAACACGTTTGGCAGTTTTTTAATGGCCTCTTCAAATTGCGAAAACCGCTCTTTGGTGTGTTTATCCATGGAGATATGCAGCAGCGCCATTAGATCCAAACCGAGTTTCTTAGCATCCAGCAGGGTACGATACCCCATAATGACGCCAGAGTCTTCTAAGGATTTAAAGCGTCTTAGGCAGGCGGAAGGGGAGAGACCGATTTGATCCGCCAACTCCTGATTGGATAAGCGTCCGTTGTTCTGTAAAGCATCTAAAATTGCTTTATCAAAATGATCTAATTGCATAATGGTTCCATATCGAAATTTAATTCTAAAATATCTCTATATTTTAAACATAAATTGCAAATTTTTAAATTCTAATAGAATAGTTTGCAATAAAATTTGCCGGTAAATCATTAAAATAATACTTAACTAAACCAATGTCTGCAAAGAAGTAGCACTATGATGAATCCGAATAAATATCGTCGTACACCCACGCCTGACTTACCTAATCGTCAGTGGCCAAATAATCACTTAACTCAAGCTCCAATCTGGGTTAGTGTGGATCTGCGAGATGGCAACCAGGCATTGGCCAACCCTATGAATGTAGATCAGAAGCTGGCGCTGTGGCAGCAGTTGGTGGATATGGGCTTTAAAACCATTGAAATTGGATTCCCATCTGCCAGCCAGTTGGAGTTTGATTTTACCCGCCGTCTGATTGAAGAGAACCTGATTCCGGATGATGTCACGGTACAGGTTTTGGTGCAGGCGCGTGAGCATTTGATTGAGCGCACTTATGAGTCGCTAAAAGGGGTTAAACAGGCGGTTATTCATGTCTATAACACCACCTCAATTGTGCAGCGTGAAAATGTGTTTGAGAAGTCTAAGGACGAGATTAAAGCGATGGCAGTGCAGGGCGCTAAATGGGTACAGCAGTATGCTGAACAGGCCAGCAAGGAGAGTCCAGAGTCAAAATGGATCTTCCAGTATTCGCCGGAAAGTTTCTCACAGACCGAAACGGATTATGCGGTAGAGGTGTGCCAGGCGGTAATGGATGTTTGGCAGCCAACAGTCGACAATAAGTGTAT
>CAZNML010000083.1:0-8985 GCA_964574275.1 uncultured Thiosulfatimonas sp.
CACATCCCTCAAGATTGAGTGCACCAAACTGGTTAACTCAATTAAAACTCGATCTCCCACGTCATGCCCAAACTGATCATTTACATTTTTGAAGTAATCAATATCAAACGAGATGATTGAGAAATGGCTTTCATAGCGATTCGAACGCTTAACTTCGTTATCAATCACCTCCATAAAAGCATAACGATTATAGAGTCCCGTTAAACTGTCTGTGGTTGCCAACACCTCTAAACGCTCATTCGCCATTTCCAATTGCGCTGTGCGACTTGCCACCTTCTCTTCTAAAGAGCTGTTTAATCGCTCCAGCTCCTCACTTTTTTCTGCCAGCTTCATTTGGTAACGCTTTAACATACTATGTACAGCGAGCGACAAGAATAGAGAGATCATAATTGCCGCCGCAACACTCAACGCTCCCATCTCTTTCATATTTTCTAAACGCTGCTGGTGCTGTTGGGTTAAAGCTACTTTTGTCTGCCCGATCTCCTTAAGCAGATCTTCACCATAAAAAATACTGCCCACAATCCAATCTGTACCTTTAACACGCTTTACATAAATGTGCTTCGATTTACTCAGTCGAGAAATGGAGTCAATCCACTTATATTGAAACGATGTGGACGCTGCTTCTACTGCGCCCTCTCCGGCATCAGCGAGATTCTGCCCAACTTTTTGTGGGTAGGCGGAACTCAACAGCAACTCCCCGTTATCTTTGAAAATAAACAGGGATTTCTGATTAACCTGATCCACTTTGGCTATTGACTCAATCAGTTGCTTGTCGGTCGCTTTAGTGGCGGTATCCAAATACTCTCCTGAGCCCATATACCAGTTATAAAAGCCAAAATCTTCCACATAAGCCAGTTGCTTAAATTGCTTATTGGGATCCTCATTCGGCTTGGTAAAGGTATCCCATAAAAAACCGTGACCTACTGTCTGGACTAACTGAATCTCCTCCTTAATCACCTCGCGGCCCGTTGCATCCCTAAAGTCGATAATAGAGCTCCCCTCCAAATGACGTAAATATTCAGGAGCGAGATAAAACACACCGTCATAATCCAGTATCCAGATAAAGCTCTCGCCACCATTCCATATCAAAGGCCGCAGGGCCGATAGAATCATCTGTTTGACTTCTTGTTCAGAATAATTTGCTGAAAACTTATGGTGGATATGATGCGCAATTTTGAGTGCGTTCTTGACACGAGTTTGAATGCGGTGATGCAACTTTTGATCGATAATTGACTTCTGATAGGCGATAAGCTCAACGACACTATCTACCTTGGCACGCATGGAAGAGGTTTCAGACTCAATATACTCACGCTCCAGTTGCTGCAAAGATTGGTCAAACAGCACCTGCTCAGATTTAATCGCCATCATCTCGATCAGTACCACTGCCGCAGGGATAAACAGCATCGGCGCCAAAACCAAAATAATGACCAGCCTCTTTTGACCCCTCATAGACAACCCCTGCAATAAGTCCCTGTTATTAGTATACAAATTAGTAGATCAAATGCATCAATAGCTTTAAATTTCATGCATAAAAAAAGCACCGGTTAAGGTGCTTTTTATTAAACGCTTTAAACAGCTGTCTGTTTAATCTCTACCGCTGGTAGAGACATGGTAGTGAGGGTCTTCGGAGACATTGACCTCGACCAGCTCTTTAGCGTCATCCAATAGAACCTGACACTCAGGACTCAGATGCATTAGCACCAGCTTCTTGCCTGCTGCTTGATACTTTTTGGTCAAGTTATCAATCGCTTCAATCCCAGTATGGTCATAAACACGCGAGTGCATGAAATCGATTTTGACACACTCCGGATCATTTTTTGGATCAAACATATCGATAAAGTTTTTCGCTGAAGCGAAGAACAACGGTCCTTGCACCTTGTAGGTTTTCACCAATTTACCATCTTCTTCTTCAGTAGATTGCTCAAGCATGATGCGTTGCGCGTGTTGCCAAGCGAACACAAGTGCAGAAACAATAATACCGGCAATCACCGCAACCGCCAGATCAAACATCACCGTCAATACCGTTACCATCACCATTACAAATGCATCGGCTTTGGTCATGCCACGCATAATATTCCAGCTGGCCCAGTTGAATGTGGCAATGACCACAAAGAACATCAAGCCAACCAGCGCTCCGATCGGCACCATCTCAATCCAGGAGGAAGCGATCAAGACAATCACCAATAGCCCTAACGCCGCTGAGATACCGGAGAGACGCCCGGTACCACCTGAGTTGACGTTAATCATCGACTGACCGATCAGTGCGCAACCACCCATGGTACCGAAAGAGCCCGCTGTACAGTTAGCCGCACCCAGCGCGATACACTCTTTGTTTGCTTTACCGCGAGTTTCAGTAATATCGTCAATCAATGTCATGGTTAACAGCGATTCAACCGAACCGATAATGGTTAGAATGATCGCATAAGGCAGCACAATCCATAGAGTCTCCAACGACCAGAAGCCTTCAGGCAGAGTAGTAAACCAGCTCAACCCCTGGAAACCACCGTCTACACCATCACCATAGATCAGTGATTCCAGTGTTCCGGAAACCGACGCACGGTCGCCGACCGTTACCGCATTGATATCAAAGAAAATAACGGCAACCGAGACCAAGACAATCGCTGCCAACGCTGATGGCACCGCCGTGGTAATCTTTGGCAACAGGTAGATAATAGCCAGAGTCGCCGCAATAATCATCAGCATGATATTCATACTATCACCCGTCAACCAGGCACCTTCCGCATCTTTAAACTGGGTAAACTGCGCTACCAGAATAATCAACGCCAGGCCGTTTACAAAGCCGAGCATAACCGAACTCGGCACCATACGGATAAAGCGTCCCCACTTCATTATCCCGATAAATATCTGGAATACCCCCATCATAATAACCGCCAGGAACAGGAACGAAGCGCCGTGCTCCATCACCAGATGCATCATCACCACCGCCAAAGAACCGGCCGCAGCGGTAATCATTCCCGGACGCCCTCCAAACACAGCGGTAATCAAACCAACAATAATGGCCGCATAAAGACCAACTAACGGATGCACACCGGCAACAAACGCAAAGGCAACCGCTTCCGGCACCAGTGCCAGGGCAACGGTAATCCCTGACAAGGTGTCATTTTTATAAGTTTGCCAATTAAATGGCTGAGATGATGGGTTCATGATGACTCCTAATTAAAACTGCTGCAAATTCTAACAAAAACGCAGTACAATTATTAAATAATCAACTGTTTATAAGGATTTTGTAATGTGGATTAATCATATCGGCGAAATCGCTATCGGCTTTTTTGTTCTGCTGATCGCAGCGCATTTTGGCTTGCACTTCTTTTTTAAAGCACAGCGCGTCAAACGCGATAAACAAGCACAAAAAAAATCAGAACAACAAGAATCTTAGACATAAAAAAACCAGCAGGCCTGCTGGTTTTTTTATCAATTACAGCTCTAAAAAAGCTTTATGCAATATAGGAACAGCAGTAATCTGCGATATTGTTTACTTTAATGCCAAACTTTGAGTTAGCTGGAACATCAAAACTGCTTCCATTTGGAATCGCTTTCCACTCAGTCTCACCCGGCAATAATACTTCCACATCACCTGACATCATCTCCATATTTTCCGCCAGTTCAGTGCCAAACTCATATTCACCCGGCATCATAATACCTAGCGTTTTCTTGCTGCCATCAGCAAATAAAACAGTGCGGCTGGTTACCTTACCGTCAAAATAAACAGAAGCTTCTTTTAAAACCGTAACATTTTCAAATTTAGACATGTATTTTCCTTTATTCAAAATAGGGTTGTTAAATTTTGAGCGTATTTTACACTGATTTATGTTGGGTTCTCTGCATAAAATAGGTCGCCATAAAAATTTCCCGTATAAAAAGACTCAACGAAAGCATAAACGAGCCCATGCCTAAAATAAACAACCAAGCAATCAGGTTTCCGCCGTCAAAGGCGTAAAAAGAGCTTAAAAACAGAATCATAATCACCGATGCCACCAGTAGCCCCGTCAGAATACAGAACAGAATGGCAATATTCATATTACGTGCTCGAATCTGCAAATAGTGCCTTTGCAGTTTAAGGGTATTCGACATCTCCGCAGTCAGATCGGTAGCCCTTCTATTTTGTGACTCACTCACTACCGCTTGACTTAACTTAGTGTTCAAACGCTCCATACGATCAATAATGCGAGCCAAGCGCTGCGACAATACCCCAAGTATTGCGCCGACCCCGGCAATAAGAAAAACCGGAGCGACCGACAGCTGAATAAGGTGAGAGACGGTATTGACCGCGGTATCTGTTACAGGGAATATCACTAAAAGTCCTTTATCCAGAGAGCCCTTTTTCGGTTAGATAGCTAAACAGGCTCTCATTTATTTATTTACGTACATGGTTTTCACCAATAAACTCAATTTGGTAACCGTCCGGATCTTCCGCAAAAGCGATAATGGTTGAACCGGCATTCATCGGCCCAGCTTCACGGATGATTTTTCCACCACCCGCTTTAACGGCTTCAGCCGCTTTATAGACATCCGCTACCTCAATGGCGATATGTCCATAGGCGTTACCCAAATCATAACTGTCCACACCCCAGTTGTAGGTGAGTTCTAAAACGGTGTTCTCTTCTTCATTGCCATACCCTAGAAAAGCCAAGGTAAATTCGCCTTTCGGGTACTCTTTCTGGCGCAGCAGTTTCATACCCATTACTTCGGTGTAAAAAGCGATGGATTTTTCCAAATCGCCAACTCGTAACATGGTGTGTAGTAAACGCATAAACAAATTCCTTTATGTGTATTTAGTTAAAACAGTTGATAATTAAATTATTTGACCCATTTCCATGCAACTAGATAGGCGATGAGCACCATAATGGCACTCAAGCCGTAAGCAAGTGAGGCATCACCCGCCGACCAAGCATATCCAGCAAACAGCATGCCTAAAGCGCCACCTAAACCGTGACTTGAGGCCGCAAAAATCGCTTGGCCTCTTCCATGGTTTTTTCCGGTGAAAAATTGATCAATCAGATAGATGGCGGCGGCATGGAACAGTCCAAAACTGGCGGCATGCAGCAGTTGCGCCAACAGCATCCAAAACAGCGAGTCCGCCAGATAACCAATCATCAGCCAGCGCACAAAGGTCAGTCCAATCGCCAGTAGAATCAGAAATCGCACCGGATAGGCTCTGAAAATCCGACTCATCCAGAAGAATACCGCGATCTCCGCCAACACCCCCAAAGCCCACAGCAGCGAGATAGTGGTTTTGCTGTAGCCTAAATCGGAGAGTTGAATGGTGTAGAAGGCGTAATAGACACCATGCGACAGCTGCACCAGAAAGCTCACCAGCAACAGACTGAATACTTCCGGGCGTTTCAACACTTCCAGAAAGTGGCCATCGCTACCCTCTTCATGCGTTTTTTTAATGTCTTTGACCAGATAACTGCTGGCCCAGACCACAATTAATAGCAGCAACAGGTCATGCGGTAGATAGGCGACGCCGTAATGTTCAACCTGCCAGCCGATGGCGACCACGGCAACGATAAAACCGATTGAGCCCCACAGGCGAATCTCACCATAACGGTGTTTTTCCTCAGCTAAACAGTTCAGAGTATAAGACTCAAACTGCGGCAAAGAGGCGTGCCAGAAAAAACTGAACACCAGAATGGTGAAAAAAAGCGCCCAATAACTGTCGAACAGCACCAACCCGATCGAGGCAAAAGCGGTTAAGGCGGTCGCCAATCTGACCCAGAAAATCGATCTGCCGCTGTGATCCGCCAGCCATCCCCAGATATTCGGCGCAATCACCTTGGTGAACATCATCACCGCCAGCAGCTGACCGATCTCAATTGGAGTGAAACTTAAGGATTGCAGGTAGAGTCCCAAATACGGGATCAGTGTACCCAATACCCCGAAATAGAGCAGGTAGTGAAAAGATAAGCGTTTATAAGCGGATTCATAAGAACATTTGGTCATGAAATTATTATCTTATCTCTGTCATTAAAGTTACAACGTACTTTCAATTAACCAGGCCTGGTAAAACAAAAACGGAGCCTGTAGCTCAACACCACAGACTCCGTTGCCAGACGACTTTTCCAGTAGCCCATCAGGCTACCAATCGTTTACTGCGCTGTAAATCAGTCCGCCGCGTGCGCCAAATCCATAATTGGAGCAACCACATCGCCGTTTTGCGCGCGGTTACGCATAAAGTGGTCTAACAGAACAATCGCCATCTGCGCTTCAGCGATCGGCGTGGCACGAATCCCAACACATGGATCATGACGACCTTTGGTCACCATCTCGATCGCTTCACCAGAAGTGTTGATGCTTCTGCCTGGCGTCATAATACTCGAAGTCGGTTTAAGCGCGATGTGCGCCACAATATCTTGCCCGGTTGAGATGCCACCCAAAATACCACCGGCGTGGTTCGACAGGAAACCCTGTTCCGGTGTCATCTCATCACGGTGCTCAGTACCCAGTTGACCCGCTACCGCAAAACCGTCACCAATCTCGACCCCTTTAACGGCGTTAATGCTCATCAACGCATGCGCCAAATCGGCATCCAGACGGTCAAAAATCGGCTCACCCAAACCGACCGGTACGTTTTTGGCGACAATCGAAATCTTAGCACCCACTGAGTCCTTCTGTTTCAGCAGGTTATCCATATAGGCACGAATCTCTTCGCTCTTTTGCGGGTCCGGACAGAAGTACTCATTGCTGTTATCAAACGGCCAAGTGACATTTTCCACAGTAATCGGTCCAAGTTGCGACAGGTAACCTTTGACCTCAATGCCTAAACGCTCTTTCAGGTATTTCTTGGCAATCGCCCCTGCCGCAACACGCATCGCCGTTTCACGCGCCGATGAACGTCCACCACCGCGGTAATCACGCAGACCATATTTCTGCGTGTAGGTGTAATCGGCATGAGCGGGTCTGAAAGTTTCCGCCACCTTAGAGTAATCTTTAGAGCGCTGGTCGGTATTGTGGATAATCATGCCGATTGGCGTACCGGTGGTTTTACCTTCAAACACACCCGATAGAATCTGCACTTCATCCGCTTCACGACGCGCGGTTGCGTGCTTGGATGTACCCGGTTTTCTGCGGTCCAGTTCTGCTTGAATATCCGCTTCACACAATTCCATGCCTGGAGGACAACCGTCGACGATACAACCCAATGCTAAACCGTGGCTTTCACCAAATGTTGTGACTCTAAAATTTTGACCTAAAGTATTACCAGACATAAACCTGCTCTTAATATTCGTTATAATCGGTGTATTCTATCGAAAATTCAGTTAAAAGTAATGAATT
Source organism: uncultured Thiosulfatimonas sp. (assembly GCA_964574275.1). GTDB lineage: Bacteria > Pseudomonadota > Gammaproteobacteria > Thiomicrospirales > Thiomicrospiraceae > Thiomicrorhabdus. The sequence goes on from CAZNML010000083.1 coordinate 7,297, forward strand.
CATTAACTAAAGAACTCAGTCAAGAGCTCAACTGGCAAGCCCCATACCCCCCTTTTATTTTCAAACACACGGTAACGGCAGACGATCTCGATTTTCTGGGTCATGTGAACAACAAAAGTTATCTGGCCTGGATGGAACAGGTGGCGTGGGAACACGCCAAATCGGTCGGTATTTCGCATGAGATGCAACGCAAGTTAAATCGGATTATGGCGGTGTATGAAAACCATATGCACTACTTAGCCAGTTGCTATGAGGGTGATGAACTGCTGATTGGCACTTGGATTGGCGAGCGTGAAGGCTGTTGCAAAAGGAAACGTTTTTTCCAGATTATTCGGCAGAGTGACCACAAAACCGTGTTTAGCGCCAGCGCGACCTATGTCTGTATTGACTTGCAAAACCACAAACCGCGAAAGGTGCCACCCGAGTATATCGACCCTTATCTGCCGTAGACGTCTACCCTAAACGTCTACCGTAAACATTTGAAAGCCCGGTTTGTACCAAGCCGGGCCATTATTGAATCTATCAGTCGCAGTCTACTTTCTGATGCCTTCCAGGTTCAACTCCAGCATCACCGTTGCCGAAGCCGGTCCTAAATCTTTAGTGATATTGAAATCTGCCAGCCTCAATTCGGTTGTTCCGCTAAAGCCGCTACGATAACCACCCCAAGGGTCTTTACCTTCACCCACTTTTGCGGCATCAATCACTATCGCTTTGGTTACCCCATTCAGAGTCAGATTACCTTTCACCTGCATGGCCGCATCGCTACCGCTGATCGAGGTGCTTTTAAAGACCGCTTGAGGGTATTTGCTGACATTCAAGAAGTCAGCGCTGCGCAGATGTTTATCGCGCTCGGCGTGATTGCTGTTTACGCTCTTGGTATCAATGGTCACCTGGATCTTGCTGTTCGCCAGATTCTGGTTGTCATACACATAATCGCCAGAAAAACTGTTGAAACGACCGGTTAGCCAACTGTAACCCAAGTGGTTAATTTTGAAGTTGATGGAGGCATGCATCCCCTTGATATCCAAATCATATTTGACTGGCGCCGCCAATGTGCTGAAAGAGAGTGATAGGATTAAGGACATTAGCCCAAGCTGTTTAAAAGTAGTCATGGTTTCTATCTCCAGTTGTTTATTAATTGTGTGTTGGTTTTCGGTTCAAAGGTTTCAGCATTCGCCGCAAGGTATCGTCTTTGAAGACAAAGTGGTGCAACAAGGCAGCGCCGGCATGAGCAAAGACCAAAGCGATCAAGCTATAGGCCAACCAGGTATGTATTTCACCCGCCAGATCGGCCTGCCCATCAAAGGCTTCAAGCAGAGCCGGGATTTCAAACCAACCGAATACCGAGATTGGCTGCATCTCTGCGGTGGCAATCAGATAACCCGACAGCCCCAATAGCACTACCAGCAGGTAAAACAGTTGATGAACGAAACGCGCAACCCTATTCAGAAAAGGCTTCGCCAGCGGTTTCGGCCTGACATTGCTAAGATTCCAACCTAAACGAATCAGCATCAGCATAACCACAACAACACCCACCGATTTGTGAATAAACGGTGCATCGTGATACCAGCTTGAATAGTAGTCGAGCTCCACCATCCACACTCCGACCGCAAACAAGCCAAAAATGGCGAATGCCAGCAGCCAGTGCAATAGAATGGATAGCCAACCGTATGTATTTGTTTGGTTTTT
>CAZNML010000084.1:0-8984 GCA_964574275.1 uncultured Thiosulfatimonas sp.
GCGCTTAGTACCAACGAATAGTACTTTACCTTTGTTTGCAGCAACACCACCGATCATGTTTAACGCGTCGTTAAACATTGGTAGAGTTTTCTCTAGGTTAACAATATGAATCTTGTTACGAGCACCGAAGATGTACTCACCCATTTTAGGGTTCCAGTAACGAGTTTGGTGACCGAAGTGAACACCGGCTTCTAGCATTTGACGCATGGTAACTTTTGCCATGATTTTATCTCCAATTTGGGGTTAAGCCTCCGTTTATCCATAAAGCGAACCTTAATATACTTAAAGAGTAAAAAGGCACCCCGCTTTATGTCTCGATAAACGTGCGGATTTTCTGTTAAAATTCCTCTCATTCGAAAGGCGCGGCATTTATATCATATTCCAGCCTAATTGACAATTTTATTTGAGCATTTAGCCTGAAAAACCAGGCGGGACTCTCTACTACGGATTTAAAATGGCCATAAAGATTAAAACAGCACAAGAACTTCAAAAAATGCGCGTTGCCGGCAGACTGGCAGCCGAAGTACTCGATATGATTGCGCCACATGTGGTAACTGGTGTCACCACGGGCGAATTAAATAAAATCATGCACAACTATATGGTCAATGAACAGGGAACAGTGCCTGCCACTTTAAACTATCATGGCTTCCCCGCTTCAAGCTGTATCTCCATCAACCAGGTGGTCTGCCACGGCATCCCGGACGATCAGAAAGCCCTAAAGAAAGGGGACATCGTTAATATCGACGTCACCGTCATCAAAGACGGCTATCACGGCGATACCTCCAGAATGTTTGAAGTAGGTGAGGTTAAGCCTTTCGCCAGCCGCCTGTGCAAAGTTGCCCATGAGTGCTTATGGTTAGGCATTGAACAGGTCAAACCGGAAGCCACCCTGTATGATGTGGCCGCCGCCATTCAACAACACGCTGAGAAAAACAACTACTCTGTGGTTCGCGAGTACTGCGGTCACGGCATCGGCGCCGAGTTCCACGAAGAGCCACAGGTACTGCACTACGCCTCGGATGAACTTAAAGAGATCGTTTTAAAGCCGGGCATGGTATTCACCATCGAACCGATGATCAACCAAGGGAAAGCACCAGTTAAACTATTGGGTGATAACTGGACCGTAGTCACCAAAGACCGTAAACTATCCGCTCAATGGGAACACACTCTAACCGTCACCGACGATGGTTATGAAATTTTTACTCTGCGTGAAAATGAAAAGCCGGTTCTTCCGTAAGCCAGTAACTCTATACTCTCTGGCTATTCTTGGGCTCAAGGTCGAGCCCTGCTTTCTCAATCTCTAACTTAAATGAGTCTAATCAATGAATACAGAGCGCCCCTCTCTACCCAGTTTTGTGTCTACGCTGAATAGCGACAACCTGCTGGAAGCGATCCAAACCGGACGCCAGACCCTAAAACAGTTCCAAGACTACCAGTTCAAACAGTTTGAACAGGGAGCGGCCGTCAACGAACTGGTTAAGGAGCGCTCGACATTTATTGATCAAATTCTAAAAAAAATCTGGAAACACTTTTTTTCGCAACAGGCCAATTTATCGCTGCTGGCAATCGGAGGCTATGGCCGCGATGAACTGCTACCCTTTTCGGATATCGACATCCTGATTTTGATTGAAGATGAGCAAAGTGACCACACTAAACTCTCAGAATTCATCACCTTTTTATGGGATCTGGGGCTGGATCTTGGACACTCGGTACGCACCGTGCAAGACTGCCTGACGGAAGGCAAAAAAGACATCTCTACCGCCACCAGCCTGCTTGAGTCTCGCTGGCTGATTGGGGACTACGAACTGTTTGCACAGATGCAGAACATCTGGAATAACGCCGATTTTTGGCCGAGCCGCGACTTTTTTCAGGCCAAGCTCGATGAGCAAGAGAACCGCCAGCACCGTTTTAACGATACAGTCTACCAGCTTGAACCTAATGTCAAAGAGAGCCCGGGCGGTTTACGCGATATCCAGACGATCTACTGGGTGGCAAAACGTCACTTTAACGCCTCCTCCATCAATGAGCTGATTCAGCACAACTTTTTATCCGCCGAAGAGTATCGTGAAATAGAGGCCGGTTACCGCTATCTGAACCGTGTGCGCTTTGCGCTGCACCATATGAAAAAGCGCAAAGAGGATCGTCTGCAATTTGACCATCAGCAACACATCGCAGAGAGTTTCGGCTATCAAGACACCCCGGAAAAAATGGCGGTGGAACAGTTTATGAGCAGCTACTATCGCAATGTGCAAAGTGTCGTCAAAATGAATGAGATTTTGCTGCAGCACTTTAGGGAGGAGCTGTTTAAGGACGAACAACAAGAGAGCATTATTAACCAGCGTTTTATGCTGATTGATCACTACCTCGATATCCGTACCCCAGATGTCTTCCAGAACAATCCAACCGCGCTGCTGGAGGTCTTTATTATTTTAGAGAACTACCCCAATATTCAGGGGTTACGCTCCAATGCCATTCGCTCTATTCGAGAAAACCTGCATCTGATTGATGACGATTTTCGCAGTGACCCGATCAATAAAGCCCTGTTTATGGAGATCTTCCGCCAGCCAAAAGGGGTCAATGCTTCGGTCAAACGTCTACATGGCTACGGTATTTTGAGTGCCTATCTACCGGTTTTTAAGAAGATAAGCGGCTTAATGCAGTTTAATATCTTTCACGCCTATACCGTTGATGAACATACAATTTTAACCATTCGAAATCTTCGACGTTTCTTTGTTGATGAGTTTGCCTATGAATTCCCAACCGCACATGAAATCTCCAAACACATCTGCAAACCGGAGATCCTCTTTCTGGCAGGCCTGTTCCATGACATTGCCAAAGGACGTGGCGGCGCGCATGAAGTTTTAGGGGCCGAAGACGCTCGCCAGTTTGCCTGGAAACACAACCTGTCACAGAAAGACAGTGAGCTGTTAGCCTGGTTGGTACGCCAACACTTGGACTTCTCCAGCATTGCACAGAAAAAAGATCTGTCCGACCCAAAAGTCATCCACTACTTTGCCGAACTGATGCAGGACCAAGAGCATCTGGACTACCTCTATCTGCTGACCGTGGCCGATGTCTGCGCCACCTCCGATGACGTCTGGAACGACTGGAAAAACCAGCTGTTCCTCAACCTGTATAACGAGACCAGCAAAGTGCTGTCGGAAAAAGAGAGTATTCCGAAAAACAAAGCCAAAAAAGCTCTGCAAACCCAGGAGAAGGCCAAAGAGCTGCTCTCTAAACGCGGCTTAAAATCCAAAGAGTACAAACCGTTTTGGGACAGCCTCTCCAGCAGCGAGTTCTTTAGTCGACAAAATGCCAACGATGTAGCACGTATTACCAAGTTGCTCTATCAAGCCACTCAGCAGCAACCGAATATTTATCTACAGAGTCAAACCTCCAAAGGGGCCTCTGAACTGATGATCTATATGCCGGATCGGGACTACCTGTTCGCCCACATCGCCTATGCACTGGATAAACTGCACTACAACGTGGTGGAAGCACGTATTTTCTCGACCTCAGATGATATGACTCTGGTAATCCTCTATTTCCTAAGCGAAGACAACCAGACTCAGTTGGAAGGCCAGGATTCACAAGAGATCATTCAATTCATCAATGAGCAGTTGAGTGAAGCCGAGATTGATCCGATAGAGTTCCGTCGTACTCTCAATTCACGACGCATGCGCTGTTTTGAGACGCCGACCGAGATCAGCTTTCACAAAGTAAATAAACACCATACAGAACTGGCCATTAATACCAAAGACGTCCCTGGCCTGCTGGCTCGCATCGGTTGCGCACTTAAATCCTGCAATATCCGTCTGCACGACGCTAAAATTCATACCGTCGGAGAGAAGGCGGAAGATGTTTTCTTAATCAGCGATACCAACAACAAAGCCATTATCAGTGAAGCCAAAAAAGAGGAGCTGACGGAAGCGTTGATCGCCCTGATCGAGGAAAATGAAAATAGCGAAAAACCAGAAAAGTAACACATCAAAGTGAATTGACAATAATAATAAATATGGCCAATATCGCTTTGAATAACCAGATATAAAACTCAGCCGCTGCGCGTTCAGGCCTGATCATTTTTAGATGCAATCGCGCTTTCTAAAAACTCGAATTCAATCGCTATTTATCACTAGCCGTTGCTTGCTCTTCAATTTTAAGCGCTTGATAAGCTGTGACTTGGTTACGCCCCTGTTTTTTACTGCGATACAGCGCCTGATCCGCATGCGCAATAAGCGCTTCCACCGGTTGATCGATCTTGGCAATCATAGTGGCAACGCCAATGCTGATGGTAATTGACATTGGGTGCTCTGTTTTCAGTTTGGCAACTGCCTTCCTGAGCTTCTCAGCCAGCTTCACTGCATCTCGGCTGTCGGCCTCAGTGATCACCACAAACTCCTCTCCGCCATATCGAGCCAGAAAGTCCGCCGATCGATTCAAGTTGCCATGTAAAATTTTAGCCACAGAGCGTAAGCAGTCATCACCGACAAGATGACCGTACTTATCATTAAACTCCTTAAAATGATCAATATCGATCATTAACAGCGATATCGGCTGGGCGTTTCTAATGTGCAATCGCCAGTACACATCCAGCTGCTCATCAAAATAACGGCGGTTGTATATCTGGGTCAAACCATCCGCCTTATTCAGATAGATCAACTCAGCATTGGCCTGCTGCAGCTCCTCTGTTCTGTCAGCAATCGCATGTTCCAAACTTGCGTTTAACTCATTTAGTTCAGCCGTTCTTCGCAACACCATTTTTTTTAGCACCTGGTTATGCCACACAAGAAACAGAATCACCAGCAATACCGCAAAAGTCACCTTGATGACAAAATTCCAGTCGGTCTCATCGACCACCACGACCCCGGCCCATCTGTTCTCCAGTGCAACCATATCAAAGTCGCTGGATGCAGCGATCGCTTTTTCGAATATTTGATGCAACATCGGCCAATCACTGCGCACGCCAATATGAAACGCGGTTTCTTGCTGTTGTTGTGGTGTCATCAGCACGAAATCAACCAGTTCGATATTAGTAATCTGGTTGCGCTTGGCATGGGCATAAAAAACCATCGGGTTACCAATAATCACATCCAACTGACTGGTCGCCAATGCTTTAACGAGTTCAAAGTTCCCCTCCACTTCAATCAGATTAATATCGGGCACCTTACTCTTCACTAACGGAATACTGCCGTGACTCAGATCCATACCCACCCGCTTGCGCTTCAAACTTCCATCCCATGATTGCGCATCTTTATTTATGAAGATCCCAAGCTTGGCTTGATAATAAGGCTGCGTGAAAAGCGTGAACTGTTTGCGCTCCTCATTCATATACATGACAGGCATAACATCAATTTTGCGCTGCCGAAACAGTTCAACTAACTCCGCCCAGGAGTGGCCGTAAACATACTCCACTTTGAGCCCTATACGCTGCGCAATAAAGTCAAAGTATTCAATACTAAAGCCCTGTGGCTTACCGTTTAGGTTATAGTCGAATGGCACCCAGTCCATCTCATTCGCCACATAAATCACAGGGTGTTGCTTGAGCCAATTTTTCTCCGCCTCGGTGAAGTCGAGAGGCGCATGATGATTGGCGATTGAGCTGTTGAGAGGTACCAAACAGAAAAGACATAGGAGTGTCGCTAAAAAAACAGCTTTCAAAACAACACCTCTCCCTGCATAAAATCAATAAACATTACTGCAAACCAGTATAAAACAGACGGAAAGTCTTTGCCAAAACAATACGCAGTAATAACCAGGCATAAAGTTATGCGATAACAGAAAAGTAAGTATGCCTTGCGACTATTTACAGAGCGTTTTTTTCTAAAAAAGGGTGATACTCTCAGCTAACAAAGATGAATCTACTATTTCAGCCACAAAAAAAGCCGGATCAGAAGTATCCGGCTTTAACAAGTTTGATGAAGCTCACTTACCAAGAATTTTTGGCTTTTTCTCTTCCATATTTTTTCTTTCATGCCAATCAAAGGCTCTGTCAAGCAGAAGCACAGCTCCTAACACCAAAAGCCCAAATATGGCCAAATACATTCCCAGCATCATTTACCCCTAGCATCATTTATATTTTGTGATTATATACCCGTACCAATTATCAGTAAAACGATGCCGTGCGACGATGCGGCTTGAGTGTTTACATTTGACTTAGAGCTTTGATGTCATTCCCTGCTCCAACCAAGCCATTGCCTGTTTTCTACCTAAAAACACTTTGGCATTGTCCTGAAACAGGGTATGAATCTGGGCTATCTCTTCTGATGCTGACGAGTGGGCAATAATCGCCAGCGCTTTTAAGTGGCTAAATTTCGAAACCCTGATAATAGAGCCGTGGGTGTGGGAATAGGTATGCACCCTATTCACCAATAAACCATAATCTTCACCGTCAAAGGTGTCGTCTAAAGCCTGCTCAGCCTGTTCCTGCATAGATTCAGTTAACTCAACACCCTCGTGGATAATAACCTCGACAATGTATGGCGCAATCTGCCGGTAAACACCAAAGTCCAAATCATCAAAATTCATAGGTTATCCTTTTACAGCTTAGATTACAGAGCACAAGGGTAAATAAACATTTGTTTGAACTGCTACCTACCAACAATGCGATTTCGTCCCGAAGTTTTAGCTTCATAGAGGTTTGCATCTGACAGCTCAATAAGTTCCTTAAAATTATCATCTTGTGGAATAAGGTTTGCCACCCCCATACTGACAGTGACATGTTTACAAACGCATGAACTATCGTGTGGGATATGTTCATCGTTAATAGCCTGCAAGGCAATTTGGGCAGATTCCATAACTTCGGTCAATGAGGCTGAAGGCACGATAATAGCAAACTCCTCCCCTCCATAACGTGTAACCAACTCCCCTGTGCGTCGAAAACTTTTCTGTAAAGATTGAGCAATCTTTTGCAAGCAGATATCGCCTTGTACATGTCCATAGAGATCGTTGTAACCCTTGAAGCAATCGATGTCGACCATAATTAGATTCAGGCTCTCACCTTTTCGACGTACTCTTGACCACTCTGACTCGATGACCTCATTAAACTTGCGGCGATTGGCAATACCGGTGATGCCGTCTTCGTAGGAATAGCGTGCCAGCACCTCTTTGGCTTTTCCTTGCTGCAGAACACTCCACAGACAACTCATCAGAACTTCTAGCTGGGAGACATCGGTATCATCATAAGGGGCTTTCTTATTACCAACACCGACAATAGCAACCAATTTGCCATGATCAAAAACCGGTATACTCATATGGCGATAGAGGGTGAAATGACCTTCAGGCAGTCCACCTTTAACCGCATCGGGAATCGATTGATAGTCATTATGAATAACAGGTCGACGCTCTCTAGCACAATCCGCCCATATACCCGCCATTTCAATGGGATAGTGCATCACCGCTTCAGTTTCACAGGTTTTCATTACCTGTTTGGACCAGGTGGCGAGATCGATCACACTTTCATTTTCATTGAAAAAGTGCAGATACCCGCCTTCACTATTGGTGGCTTGCACCGCCATCTCCATGCCCTCTTTCTGCAGCACCGCGGTGCTAACACCTTCTTGAGCCAGGGCCAACAACTGTTTCAACAATTGAATACCATTGGTAACCCGCTGAAGTTGCTCTTCAATAGTATCGATATGTGCTCTGTAAGCAGATTGTTCGGGCATTTTATGAACCTTTCAGGATGGCGGGTTTAACCAGTCTCTATGAAACAGTTATTAATGAAATTATTTATAACAAAGTATCAGTCTACACGCAATTTATAGCGAAACCAGATCAGTGTCTCAACAATAGCCAATTGTTAATTGGTGCCGTAGTAAAGTTAAACGTAATTAACGATATAACAATAGGTTAAATACACAACTGAACGTCAACTCCAACTATTTCTAATAAGGTTTTAACGTGCTTGCAGCGCTTGCTTAATGAAATAGAGTACGTCTATCTGTTGCAGATCTGAAGGCACGTAAATTTTCAGGTGACGTCTTCTTTTACCTTTACCCAATAGCTGCTGCAATGGGTCTGTAAAGTCTGCCCCGTTACTGAATTCAATCGATATGTGTTTGCTGTATGGAAAAATGCCGCCGATAAGAGTACCACTCTGCAAGAACACCAAGCCACCGTACTTGATCTGTTCCGATAACTCCTCACCTGCTTCACGAAACAACACCGCAATCGACTCAATCATCTCGGCCTGTTCAGGGTTGAGTGAACGAATATCTTCTATGAATTTGCTAACTTTTTGCTTCCATTCGTCTGTCATAGTGTTCTGCTTTCTATTGACTAAGATTCTTGCTTTAGACCGGATAAGCTATATCCGACATAAGATATTGAATAAATAGCGTTTATCCTGTTAATCGACTTGACTCAGTTTGTAACGGATGAAATTGAAATACCAAACTGAAACGCCGCTTAATTGACGGAAAAACTTATCAATAATTAATGGATTTAGTATAGAACAGCAGGTCGCACTTTTCCAATGCAATACGAAAAATCACTCACTCCAATCGAGGGCGATTAGATGCCTGTAAGTTTTAAGTTGCAACTAGCTCCCTCTTAAAGCCAAGTTTGAAATTACAACTATTAGAAATCGAGAAAAGTCTAAATAACGAAAAACTCGAATAGTCCAAAGGCATTATTGTTGGGGCCTTTAATGAATTTAATTAGGGTCAGAGTAAAGTTATTTCTATAAATCCTTAAATTTCAATATGTTGAAAATTTAACTTTACTCTGACCCCAGTTATTTACCAGTTATTTCATTTCTCTTTTTACGCCCAACGTTTAAGCTAACCAGCCGCGCGTTAGCGCGGTCAGGTTTAGTGAATTGTTATAGCCCAATGAGCTCTTTAGCTAGTTTATTTATCTCTTCAGTATTCAAGGGCTCATTTGCTGTGTTTTCTTCAATAATTTCTGAATACGATAATAATGAGATTAAGACTGAGAATTTAACAATTGATGTTATTTCTTCTTTATCTCTTTCATAGGTAAGC
>CAZNML010000085.1:0-3905 GCA_964574275.1 uncultured Thiosulfatimonas sp.
CAAACTCAATCGCATGGCCGTTTCCGCCAGCGGTACCGATCTTACCGATAATCGCTAACACCACATCTTTTGGACTGACACCAGGTTGCAGTTGACCTTCAACCTTGACCAGCATGTTTTTCATTTTCTTTTGGATCAGACACTGAGTCGCCAACACATGCTCAACTTCAGATGTACCGACACCATGCGCCAAAGCACCCAAGGCACCGTGAGTCGCCGTATGTGAATCACCACACACCAGAGTCATACCAGGTAGAGTCGCACCCTCTTCAGGTCCAACCACATGCACGATACCTTGACGGATATCACCCATAGCGAACTCGGTAATACCGAACTCTTTGGCATTCATTCCCAAAGTCTGCACCTGAATACGAGAGATAGGATCTACAATTGACTCCACTCCACCAGTTAGATCGGTGGTCGGCACGTTATGATCCGGTGTCGCCAGGTTGGTATCGATACGCCACGGCTTGCGATTTGCCAAGCGCAGACCTTCAAATGCCTGTGGCGAAGTTACTTCGTGCAGCAGCTGGCGATCAATATAAATCAGAGCCGTTCCATCATCTTCCTGACGCACCACATGTGCATCCCACAATTTGTCGTATAAAGTCTTTGCTGACATCGCTGTTAACCCATCTAACGTAAAATTTAAAAATAGCCACAAATTATATCACTTCATCGACCTAACTAAAGAGTAAAATACACGCAAGATGAATCAATAATGAAGCAATTTATGAGCTATTCGATTAAAGAGGTGTTCTACTCTTTACAAGGTGAAGGGTTTCACAGTGGCAGACCGGCTATCTTCTGCCGCTTCAGTAAGTGCAACTTATGGACTGGACGCGAACAGGATCGCGCCGATGCGGTCTGTCAATTTTGCGATACCGACTTTATCGGTACCGACGGTCAAAATGGTGGTCGCTTTGAGGATGCAGAAGCTCTATGTCAGCATCTGTTACAGTTCTGGCCAGCCAACAGCAAGCAGCACCCGTTTGTGGTATTAACCGGCGGTGAACCCCTGCTGCAGCTGGATCAAATACTGGTAGACACCCTGCACCAGCACCGCTTTGAAATTGCCGTGGAAACCAATGGCACCAAAGCTGCACCCAATCATCTGGACTGGATTTGTGTCAGCCCCAAAGCCAATGCTCCACTGCTGTTAGACTCCGGCAATGAGATTAAGCTGGTCTATCCGCAGGCCGAGTGCATGCCGGAAAAAGTCGCGGATCTGGACTTTGAGTTTTTCTATCTACAGCCTATGGATGACAACGATCCCAAGATCAGCCAACAAAACATTAAAATGGCGGTCGACTACTGTTTAAAACACCCAAAATGGCAGTTAAGTTTACAAACACATAAACTATTGGGTATTGATTAAGGCGGCAACGCGAAAATAACAAAACTCCAACACTCAAATTAATCAGGCCTGCTCACTTTAAAACTATGACTAAAAACACGACACAAAACACAGTTATTCAACACCTGAAAATTGAAGGTTTAACGCATGACGGACGCGGGGTTGCGCGCCACCAGGGCAAAGCCCTGTTTGTAACCGGCACCGTTCCCGGGGATACGGTAACCGCCAAAACCACCCTCAGTCAGGCAAAGTTTGATGAAGCCCTGCTAATAGAAATTGAGCAGGCCTCTGCAGACCGAAGCACGCCTTTTTGCTCCAAATACCAGGAATGCGGCGGCTGCCAGTTGCAACACCTAACCATTGACGCACAACGCCACTGGAAAACAGAGAATTTTATTACCCGTTTAACGCAGTCGGTTGATTCAAAACGCTGTATGGTCGAAGCCCCCTTAATCGGTGACGATCGCGCCTACCGCCGCCGTGCGCGCTTTGGGCTGGCGATCAGCAAAATCGACAAGGTAGCGCGTGTCGGTTTTCGCCAACCAGAGTCAAATGAACTGGTTGACATTGAAAGCTGCCCGATCCTAACTCCAGCACTCAATCAGACCTTACAAGAGCAGCGCCCACAGTGGCTGCAACAAGCCAGCCGTGCCTATAAAGAGATTACCGTGGTTGAAGCCGACAACGGCGTTTTCACCACTTTAAGTACTACTGAAACAGCGGCCAGCCAAGAACCTGTCTATGAAATCCAGGGATTGAATCTACACTTTCCGGCCGATGGCTTTGTACAGGTCAACAGTCAGCAGAACAGACAGATGGTACAACAGGCCATCGACTGGTTAGAGCTGGAGAGTAAACATAAGGTATTGGACCTGTTTAGCGGCGTAGGTAACTTCACCCTGCCGATTGCCAAACAGGTTAAGCAGGTTACCGGTGTGGAAGGCCTGCATGAACTGGTCAACACCGCCAGCGATAATGCCAAGACTAACCAGCTAGACAATGCCAACTTCATCAAAACCGATCTGTTTGGCGACTTTACCCATGCGCCATGGTTTAAACAGCAGAAGTACCAACGCGTTTTACTCGACCCAGGACGTCAAGGCGCTTATGAGGTCTGCAAAAAGCTGCATGAACTGAAACCGGAGATTATTGTCTATGTCTCCTGCAATGCCTCTACTCTGATTCGCGACATTAAAGAGCTGGAAAAACAGGGGTATCAACTGCATAAAGCAGGTTTGATTGACATGTTCCCACACACCACCCATACTGAAGTGATGGTGCAATTGAAAAAAGGCAAAAAGAAAATCAAACGCCAGAAAAAAGTGTTTCGATTTTAAACAGGTTTAATCAGATGAAAAGATTCGCTTTAGCCACCCTTGTCCTTGTTGTGATTACAGCCTTAACCTGGCTGTGGCTAAACTCAGCGGATCAACCGCAACCCGAGCCGCAAACCAGCCAAACCAGTAATAGCACTTCCAAGCTGGACAGCAACACTCCTGCCAGCCCAGCTTATCCTACCAAAACGCCCTCAACACAATCAAAGCAACCCCTTGATTTAAGCATTAGTTCACCAGATTCCGCCCCGGATTCAGACTCTGTCCAAACCCACTCCGAAAATGGCCCACTCCTACCTCAGCAGCAAACTGACCTATCCGCAGAACAGAGATCGCAACTGCCAGAACAATCCAAAAAAGCGGACACAGAACTGCTCTATAAATACAAAGGTCAACAGGACGACAACAAACAATTGATGTTAGGCATTGAGAAAGATGGCGTAACCATCAAAACCGATGTCGACGCCAACACTGACCAGCGAGAGGCTGAAGTGCAGTATATTGAAGTAGAGATCAAACTGCCTTAATCCCCCCCCTGAAGAACAATCCCCCTCAAGCTAAGCACTAGATGCTTTAAGCATTTAATGATATAGTTGCATCTAATTAAATCATTAGCCATGGCTAATTTTTTATTTAGTCGCCACACAAAAAACAAAAAAACCGAGATTTAACATGAAGATAACGACTTTTATTAAAACCTTCGCCATCAGTTTATCTCTGCTTGCGGCCAGCTTTTCAGCTCAGGCAACCATGAATATTGTCACCACCACTGGCATGATTGCCGATCTGACCAAAAACATCGGTGGCTCAGCGGTTAAGGTCACCCCGCTAATGGGCACGGGGGTTGATCCCCACCTCTATAAAGCGACTCAGGGTGACCTGCGCAAGCTGATGAAAGCCGACGTTATTCTTTATAACGGCCTGCACCTTGAAGGGAAGATGCAGGAGATCTTTGAGAAGATGGCTCGCAAAAAACCGGTGTATGCTGTGGCCGAAAACCTACCTGCAGACAAGTTACTTACCGATCAAGCTCACTCCGATCCGCACGTCTGGTTTGATATCGAGTTATGGTTAAAAGTCGGCGACAATGTTCTGGCCGCTCTGATTAAACACAACCCGAAACAGCGAGCGCAGTTCGAAGCTAATGCACAGCAGTACTTTGCCAAACTGACTCAGCTACATAACTGGACCAAACAGCAGATTGCAAGCATTCC
>CAZNML010000085.1:4005-8959 GCA_964574275.1 uncultured Thiosulfatimonas sp.
TTGCCAAACTGACTCAGCTACATAACTGGACCAAACAGCAGATTGCAAGCATTCCTCAACAGCAGCGTATATTAATTACCGCCCATGATGCCTTCGGCTATTTTGGTCAGGCTTATGGCCTGCAGGTACGAGGTCTGCAGGGAATTAGTACCGCTGCTGAGTTCGGTTTACAGGACATTAAACAACTGAAAGACATTATTGTTGCCAATCAGATCAAGGCAGTGTTTGTTGAATCCAGCGTCTCGCCACGCTTTATTCAGTCTCTGGTCAAAGGTGTCGCAGCGGAGGGACATAAACTTACAATCGGCGGCGAACTGTTTTCCGACGCGATGGGCTTAGCCAATACACCGGAAGGCACCTACATTGGCATGGTTGAACACAATGTTAAAACCATTGTCAGTGCTTTAAAAGGAGAGTAAGCGCATGATAAGTGGCAACCAACCTGCGCCAATCAAAGTCTCCAATCTGAATATGCGTTACCACCATAAACCGGTGTTAACCGATGTCAGCTTTGAAATTCCAGCGGGCAAAAACATTGCCATTGTCGGCCCGAATGGCGCCGGAAAATCTACTCTGCTAAAAGGTATTATGGGATTAGAAGCGCTGATTGAAGGCAAGGTAGAGTTCTTTGGTGAACCTCTCGCCAAAAAACGCCTGTCGACCGCTTATGTCCCTCAGCGTGAAGAGATTGACTGGGACTTCCCTATTTCGGTTTTGGATGTGGTATTAATGGGTCGTCACGGCCAACTCAAACTGTGGCAACGCCCCGGCAAGCTGGATCTGGAAATTGCCGAGCAGGCACTGAAAGACCTGCAGATGTGGGATTTTCGTGAGCGTCAGATCAGCCAGCTGTCCGGTGGACAGCAACAGCGTGTCTTTCTGGCGCGTGCCTTGGCGCAACAGGCTCAGCTCTACCTGATGGATGAACCCTTCGCCGGTGTTGATGTCGCCACCGAAAAGGCCATTATCGAACTGTTTAAAAACCTAAAGGCGCAGGGTAAAACCATTGTCTGTGTGCACCATGACCTGAACACGGTCGGCGAATACTTTGATTGGATTATCTTTATCAATGCACGCCTGGTGGCGGCCGGTCCGGTGGAGGAGGTACTCACCAAAGAGAACCTGCAAAAAGCCTATGGCGGGCGTCTGTCACTACTGAACGACCTGACCGAAGAGGTCTATCGCACCCGCCTGAACCAAGCGCACGACGACGATTAGGGTTGGCAGCATGCAAGACTTCACGCTACTAATCGAAGGGCCAAGCACTTGGGAACTGCTGCTTGAATTCTGGCAGTTCAATGACAAAAATGTGCTATGGGTGTTGATCGGCAGCGTTCTACTGGGCATCAGTGCTTCTGTAATTGGTTCTTTTGCTTTTCTGCGCAAACGCTCCTTGATTGGAGATGCCCTGGCGCACGCCGCCCTTCCCGGGGTGATGATGGCTTTTCTGCTGTTTCAGACCCGTGATCCTTTAGTGATGTTTCTCGGTGCGGTTGCCACCAGTTTTATCGGTTTTTTTATTATCGACTGGTTACCAAAAAACACCAAAACCAAACCGGATGCGGCTCTGGCTATTACGCTGTCCTTCTTTTTCGCCGTCGGTCTGATGCTGCTCTCCTTTATTCAAGGCATGGAGGTCGAGAACAAAAGCGGCCTGGACAAAATTCTGTTTGGTCAGGCGGCGGCCATGACGCAGGATGACATCAACCTGCTGATGGTTGTCACTCTGTTTATCCTGGCCAGCGTCGCTCTGTTTTTCCAGAAGTTCCGTTTAATCGCTTTTAACAGCAGCTATGCGCGCAGCTTAGGCATCGCCGTAAATCGTTATGAGCTATTACTGGCGCTATTAATTGTCATGTCTGTGGTCGTCGGACTGCAGCTGGTCGGTGTGGTCTTAATGGCCGCGGTACTGCTGACACCGGTGGCCGCCGCCCGTTTCTGGAGCAGTCAGCTGGCGACCATCTTAATACTAGCCGGATCACTCGGTGCCATCAGCGCCGTTATCAGCACACAGATCTCCTACCTGGCGCCAGCGATGCCGACTGGGCCGTGGATGGTGGTCAGTCTGGCCTCACTGTTCTTCTTGTCACTGCTGTTTGCACCGCAAAAAGGACTGATTCAACGTTACCGTCAGCAGCGACAGTTACGCCAGAAAGTATCGGCTGAGAACATACTACGTACCCTGTATAAGTTATGGGAGCGCAGCGACTTCCAAAAGAACGACTTTAATATGGCTGACATTCAGTCCCTAAGAACCATGCCCACCCATGATCTGCGCAAAACACTCAAACAACTGTGTCGCCAGGCGCTATTGAAAGAGTCCGCTCGTGGATTTCGTTTGACCGAAGCCGGTTTAGAGCAGGCCAGCCTGCTGACACGCCGCCACCGCTTATGGGAGAACTACCTGAATGAACACGTTGAACTGACACCGGATCAGGTGCATTCACAGGCGGAACGCATTGAACACATTCTGACACCGGAGCAGGAAAAACAGCTTGAACAGGAGCTGAAAGAGAGTCGTAAAGACCCGCACGGCAAGCTGATTCCCGGAGCACAAACAGGAGGAAAATCCTAATGCATGATATCTGGATTATTGCCACCGCCTCCTTAGTCGCGATCTCAAGTGCCTTAGTGGGTGTCTTTCTGATTTTGCGTCGCCAGGCTCTGATGGGCGACGCCATCAGTCACTCGGTGCTACTGGGGATTGTTATCGCTTTCCTGGCGACCGAGTCGCGCTCGATTACCGTGATGTTAACCGGTGCCGTATTGATCGGCCTGCTGACCGCCTGGCTGAGTGATGCACTGCAGAAAGTGGGGAAACTGCAAAGCGATGCCAGCATTGGCATTGTGTTCACCCTGTTTTTTGCAATCGGGGTCATTCTGGTCTCGCTCTATGCCGGACAGGTTGATCTGGACCAGGAGTGTGTGCTTTACGGTGAA
Source organism: uncultured Thiosulfatimonas sp. (assembly GCA_964574275.1). GTDB lineage: Bacteria > Pseudomonadota > Gammaproteobacteria > Thiomicrospirales > Thiomicrospiraceae > Thiomicrorhabdus. The sequence continues at coordinate 6,946 of CAZNML010000085.1, forward strand.
ATCGCCTTTATCCCCTTTGACACCATTGTCTGGGGTAGTGACAGCGAAGGCACTGAGATCGGCCCACGCGCCTTCTGGATGATCAGCATTGTCTTTCTCATTGTATTGGCCAGCATTGTCATTGGTTTTGAACGCTTGAAAACAGTGACTTTCCACCCCAGTCTGGCCATCTCTTTAGGTATTAATGTGGTCTTTTGGCACTACTTTCTAATGACACTGGTCTCCATGACCACTGTAGCCGCGTTTGATGCAGTGGGCGCGATTCTGGTAGTGGCCCTGCTGGTCATTCCGGCCAGCAGCGCCTATCTGGTGGCTGGATCACTAAAGAGTATGCTGTGGATAGCGGCTGGGTATGGGCAGGCATCGGTCGTGATTGGCTACGCCATCGCCTACTGGCTGGACAGTTCAATCTCCGCCTCGATTGCCGTAACTGCCGGCTTACTGCTGTTTATCACGGTAGTTGTGCTGGAAATTCAGAAAAAATTGCGCCGCAGACAGGCGAACAGAACTCTCTCTGAAGCATAAAAGAAACGCTGCTGTGATCGACTAAGAAAACTGAGCAGGCCTGCTCAGTTTAAGATGCGGATTAAATAGAAATTAATCTATAAACACCCAATGAGCGCTCAATCGCTTAACAGATACTGCTCCAGAAATTGAGCCACGCCATCCTCTGCATTTGATGCCGCAGCCAAAGCATTTGGCAGCTGTGCTTTGACACTCGCCGAGGCATTATCCATCACCACACCAAAACCAACACTGCCAAGCATACTGACATCATTCATACCGTCCCCCAGAGCTACGGTATTGTCAGCGTGCTTGTTTTTCAATTTCAGTACTTTCTGTAAAGCGCTGCCTTTGGAGACGCCAAAGTTCATCACCTCCAAATACTCAGGCGAGGTAAAGGTAATGCTCAGTTGACTGGAAAACTTTTCAGACAATAGCTGCTCCAACGGCACCAACTTCTCATGTTCGGCGGTGAAGTAGATTTTGTCTATGTGTGACAGTTCCAAGGTTGAAAAGTCGGTAATACGGTAACGAAAGCCGGACTGATCATGAATGGCTAACAGCGCTTCATGCGGTTCTTCAACCAACCACAGGTCCTGTTGATAGAGGTTGCGGTGAAGCTCAAAACCGCGCGACAGCTCCAATACCTGCTCTACCAGATTGGCCGGCATATGGTTTTCATACAGCACCTGACCGTGTGCATCATGCACCCGCGCGCCGTTGGAGGTGATCAGACAGGCCTCCACCCCCAACTGCTGCGCCATCAAATAGACATCCTCATAGTGGCGTCCGGTTGCCAGCATAAACTCGACGCCTTGAGCGACCAGCGACTGCACAGCCTTAATGGTGCGTTGGCTGAGCTTATGTTCGGCATTCAACAGCGTACCGTCCATATCGGCCACCACCAGTTGCACTTGCTGTTTAGCAGGGTATCGATTATCAGACTGGGTCATGGAAGTGGTTTCACTCTGCGGGATCAGTATTAAGTTGCTCAGATTCTGCTGCTTCGACTTCGGTCAACACCTCAATCAGGCGCTCAATCTGATGCTGACAGCAGCCACTGCCCTGGCAGGCATAGGTTTGATTGGAGATCTCTTCAAAGCTATGAGCCCCGTTTTTATAAGCCTCGATAATCTCCTGCTTGGGCACATCGTAACAGACACAGACATTTCGACTGAGGTTTTCTGTCAGCAGGCGGGGGATCTCGGTTGGGTCATTTGGTTTATTACTTTGCATGCGCGCTATTTTAACTCAGAATGCGCTGAAGCCAACTCTCGTGCTGTGACAAATTGGGTAATTTGCGACTGATTATCAGCACTCATCTGCTGAAATTCAAACGCGACCCGGTGCTGCGGGGTCGGATTGACTGCATTATCGTCGTTACCAAGCGGGTTTATCGCCACCACACTCGCCTCGGTATAGATAATATGCTCATCCAACTGCAACAGAATGCAGTACTGATCCTTTAATTTGAAGGTTTGCTCTGTTTCAAAAGCCAAACCGCCCGAAC
>CAZNML010000086.1:0-8823 GCA_964574275.1 uncultured Thiosulfatimonas sp.
GTTCATCCATTCCATGCAGAAGAGCATGAACAACACCATAATGAACATGAGCACCACCATGGCCATGAAGATGAGCATGAGTACCACCACGTCGACTCTTTTCATGGTGTGAGCTGTGATGTTTTTGATAACCTGGCCAAACCGGTTGACCACTCTGCAGCGATAAGCTTCGCTTTTGAGCGGCCGGCGCCGGATATTCCGAGCGTTTTCGCATTGCGTTCGGTCTATGATCGTATCTATCAAGCCCACTTCTTCGGTCGGGCCCCACCGTTTGCCTAATTGTTGACCCATGTTTTGCAACGCCATCAGGCGTTAATTTAGGTTTAATACAATTAGGAACAGTTATGAAATTAACAAAACTATCGCTGGCCATGCTGACCGTATGGACGGCGAACAGTGCTGTGTGTGCAGCAGAAACAGCGTCATCAAGCACGCTGCAAACCGTCACTATTTCGGCGTCACCGATCCATCAGCATGCGGCGCATGAGGTGCCGTCACAGATTGACAGTCTGTCTGGCGTGCAGAAGGCACAAAGAGACAGTGGTTCTCTGGGAGAGATGTTGGAGCACATCCCAGGGGTGAATAATATGGCGACCGGAACGCAGTCGGGCAAGCCGGTTATTCGTGGTATGACCGGCAACCGCATTAAGGTGCTGTCAAATGGTCAGACAACCGACTATCAGGCTTATGGCGTGCGCCACATGCCGAATACCGATGCCTATCTGGCGGAGCGAGTGGAAGTGATTCGTGGACCACAAAGTGTGCTCTACGGTTCTGAAGCGATGGGTGGCATCGTCAATGTGATTCAGTCAAACCTGCCTTATGCTCAACCGACTTCGGCGCAGCTGGCCGTGGAGTTTAACAGCAATAACAAAGAGAAGATGCTGGGTGCCAAGGTCGGTGCCGGCTCCAAAGAGTTTGCAATTCAGGCCGGTGTGGTCACCCGTTCAGCCGATAACTTCCATGTGCCAAATGTGGCCTCTGCAGAGGGCGCGGTGCCGAGCGATGCCGCCAATGACAAACCTCTGTTTGTCGGTGAAGTGCCGAATACCAATTTTGAAAACCAGTCGGCCAATATCGGCATCGGTTATCAGGGTGAGTGGGGCGCAGTCGAACTGCGTCATACCCAGTGGATCTCCAAGCAGAACTATTTGGGAATTGAAGGCAGTCCAACCGGTTTTGAAGCCCTGGCGACCGGACAGAAGTTACAGAACGATGAAACGCAGTTGAGCGCCGAGTTCTATACTGATAGTGACTGGGTGGTGAAACCGAGTTGGACCCATACCCGTAACAGCCGTGAAGCCTCGCATGATCTGCCTTATGAGACCATGGCGGAAGATAAAGGCACCGAGCACTATCTGGATCTGCTGGTGAAACGCAATGACTATAAACTGGCGTTTGAGCACCCTAAAATCGGCGACTTTGAAGGGGAGATCGGTTTTGAGTTGGGTGACAAACAGCAGACTCTGCGTTCGGGTCATCTGACGCCGACCGCCAGTGTGGATAAGCGTGCACTCTACCTGTTTGAAGAGGCCGATTACGATCAGTGGTTAGTGCAGTTTGGTGCGCGTTATGACACGCATGAAGTCAAAGCACCGATCAATGATGACAATGAGCACTTTGAGCATCTTGGTTTCTTTGATGAGAGTAATAACCAGCGTGATTTCGGTGTCTTCAGCGGCTCTTTTGGTGCCACCTATCGCATGAATGATAACTGGAGTCTGGCCGGGAACCTGGCACGTGGCTTCCGTGCGCCGACCATCTTTGAGTTGTATGCCGGCGGTGAACACGGTGGTGTGCAGGCGTTCCAGATCGGTAACCCGGAGTTGAATGCCGAGATCTCATTGAATGCCGATCTCTCGGTGCGCTGGAATACCGACAAGGCGCAGATGGTAGCCACCGTTTACCAGAACAATGTCAGTGACTATATCTATCTGGCGAACACCGGTAAATACCGTTACAGCGAAGCGACCATTGAGAAGAACCCGGCACTGGATGAAGAGGACCTGGAGACCCGTTTGGATAGCGAGCAGCCGGGCACTCTGCCTGAGATGCAGGCGCAGCAGACCGATGCCGTCATCCAAGGTTTGGAGTTGAGTTATGCGCAGCGTTTCAATGCGAACTGGTCGGCGGATATGGCGTTGGAGATCATCAAGGGGGAGGACACCTCCAATAATCAGGACCTGCCTTTGATTCCAGCTAATAATCTGACGTTGAACGGCCACTTCCACCCGGCGAATAACGGCAACTGGAAACAGCAGAAGCTCTCGCTTGGGGTGAAGCTGGTTGACAGCAAAAAAGCCGCCGGCAGTTATGAGCCGTTTTCACAGTTTGATAATAAGCCGTTTGGTACGGCATCAACCGATGCCTATGCGGTATGGAATCTGGGTTACCAGGCGCAGGTGAGCCTGGATAAGCAGACTATGTCTTTAGGCGCGAGTGTGGAGAATCTGTTTGATACCGCTTATGTTGATTTCTTGAATACCTATAAAGGGGCCACTTTGAACCCGGGTAGAAACATTAAATTGACAATGCGTTTAGATTTTTAATTATCTAGCGGTTAAACCCTAAAACGCCTTTGTGTTTTATCAGGCCTGGTGACTTTAAAAGTCCCGGGCCTTTTTTATATCTGCAATTTCGCATGCTAAGCGCCTGTTTTGCAGCAGGCCTAGCTGCCCTGTGGCCTTACCTGTTTCTGTAAGCATAGGGCATGTCCTGTGACCTTACCTATTTTGTAAGCACAGGGCACGTCCTGTGGCCTTAACTGTTTCTGTAAGCACAGGGCACGTCCTGTGACCTTACCTATTTTGTAAGCACAGGATAGAATTGGCAAAAATTATCAGCCAGGCCTTGAAAAAGATGGTTAGCAGCCTTATCTACAAGGCAGTTAAAGAATTTAAGAGACAGATAGAACATTATGAGTAAAGATTATTACGCAACGCTTGGTGTGAGTCGTGCCGCCAGTGATGCTGAAATTAAGAAAGCCTACCGTAAACTGGCCGCCAAACACCACCCGGATAAACCAACCGGTGATGAGGCCAAGTTTAAAGAGATCAGTGAAGCTTATGAGACCCTGAGCGACGCCCAGAAACGCAGCATGTATGACCAGTTTGGTTCTGACTACGAACAGCGTGGTGCCGGCGGCTTTGGCGGCGGTTTCCAGGGTGGTGACTTTGGCGACATCTTTGGTGATATGTTCGGCGGTGGCGGCTTTGGCGGTCAAGGCGGTTTCGGTGGACATCATCAGCCGCGTCCGCACAAGGGTGAGGACCAGATGGTTAAAGTTATGGTCTCTCTGCAGGAGGCGATTGACGGTGCCGAGCGTACTATTAATGTACAGACCGGCGACTCTCGCAGCAGCAGCCACTCCTATGACACCAAACCGATTAAAGTGCGTATTCCGGCCGGCGTGATTAAAGGTCAGAAGATTCGTGTCAGAGAGAAGGGTTTCAGCGGTTTTAATGGCGGGCCGAACGGCGATGTGATTATTGAGGTCAATTTGCAGAACGATCCGCGTTTTAGAGTTGAAGACAGGGATGTGTTTGTTGACTTGCCAATCACGCCGTGGGAGGCGGCGTTGGGTGCCAAGGTTGAAATTCCAACCATTAAGGGTGCCATTAAGATGTCGATTGCTGCAGGCACGCAAACCGGCACGAAACTGCGCATTAAAGGCCGTGGTCTGGGACGTGAACCGGGGAATCAATATGTGAATATCCAGATTCACACGCCGCCGGCAGAGAGCGACGAACAGAAAGCGCTGTATGAGCAGATGGCACAGCTGATGCCGTTTGATCCGCGTGAGCATCTGTAAGCAAGAGGCTGGTGTAGACCCTCAAAAATCCCGACCTGGTTCGGGATTTTTTATGTCTGCCGCAGCAAGCTGCCAAAATGAGCAGGCCTGATCAAATTAAAAACAGTTTATTCGATGCGCGCTTTTGCATAGAATGGTGAGTTATTACAAAAAAATAGAAGAGAGTTGATATGAAACGTAGAGAGTTTATTGGTGCGATTGCCGGTGCCACGGCGGCAACGGCTTTAACGGCGTGTGGTAAAGACGAAGCGCCGGCACAGGCGACCTCAAGTGCTCCGCAGAAAACCTTTGAGTGGAAAATGGTCACTACCTGGCCAAAGAACTTCCCGGGTTTGGGCACCGGTGCCAATAAGATCGCGGAACTGATTACAGAGATGTCCGGCGGCCGTATCAACGTTAAAGTTTATGGTGCCGGCGAGCTGGTGGGGGCCTTTGAGGTATTTGATGCGGTATCGCGCGGCAATGCGCAGTTGGGGCATGCCGGTGCCTACTACTGGAAAGGCAAGATCCCTTCGGCGGCGTTTTTCTCGGCGGTGCCATTTGGTCTGACCGCCAATGAGATGAACGCCTGGTTGTACTACGGTGGCGGTATGGAGCTGTGGGAAGAGGCCTATAAGCCGTTTGGTCTGATTCCAAACCCGGGCGGCAACTCCGGTACGCAGATGGGCGGCTGGTTCAATAAAGAGATCAACTCGGTCGCCGATCTGAAAGGGCTGAAGATGCGTATTCCGGGTCTGGGTGGCGAAGTACTGAAACGTGCCGGCGGGATTCCGGTTACATTGCCGGGTGGTGAGATCTTCCCGTCACTGCAGTCGGGTGCGCTGGATGCCACCGAGTGGGTTGGACCTTATAACGACCTGGCCTTTGGTCTGTATAAAGCGGCTAAATACTACTACACACCGGGCTGGCATGAGCCGGGTACCACTATGGAGTGTATGATTAATGAAGCGGCATTTAATGAGCTGCCGGCGGATCTGCAGAGCATTGTGCGTAATGCGATCAAGGTCGCCAATGCCGATATGCTGTCTGAGTACACCGCGCGCAACCAGCAGGCGTTGCAGACGCTGATCAATAAACACGGTGTGCAGCTGCGTCACTTCCCGGATGCGGTATTGAAAGAGCTGAAAGCCATTGCCGTTGATGTGGTGGAAGAGGAGGCGAAAAAAGATGCCCTGTCCGCCAAGGTCTGGGCTTCGCAGAAGGCGTTCCGTGATCAGGTGGTGCAGTGGACCGAGGTCTCTGAACACGCCTATATCAAGGCGCGTGGCCTATAAGTCATCGCCTTTGATCACCTTGAAAAGACCCCGTTTTGGCGGGGTTTTTTTATGCCTGCTGAAAAGCTGTATCGAGATCTGATATTAGTAACTCCTTATTTTTATTATGAAAATCGTTTATAGCGTATAAGTTTCTTTTGGTTTTGCTTTAGGTGAATAGTCGTACAATGAGTGCGTCTATACACATAAAAACGATGAGGAAAACAATGAAGAGACAGCTTTTAAATGTAGCTCTAGCGGGCTTTTTGGCTTTAGGTTCAACCCAGGCTTCAGCAGATTGGTTTGGTAATAATGACGGTTATGATGGTTATAATGACTGGCCTGAGTGGACCCCGATGTACTGGATGGAAGAGATGTTTGGTGATGACTTCTGGGGTGACGGCTGGAACAATAATGGCTGGAATCGCGGTTACTATAACCAGCCGCATTATGGCAATCCGTATTACGGGCGTCCTAATCCCTACTATAACCCTTATAACTACAATCGTTATTATGGTCAGCCTTATCAGCAACCTTACGGCTATCCGGGTTATGCGCCGAATAGGCAACAGGCACCGCAGCAGTCAGCTCCGCAACAGCAGGCTCCTCAAAGTGGTCAAGCCGCACCGCAACAGCAGCAGGCACCGCAATACTACCCGTATTACGGACAGCCCTATTACCGTTAATAGACAATAAAAGGTCATTAGCTTAATCATAAGGCCCGGTTTTACCGGGCTTTTTTGTGTCTGCATGGGTGAATTTTATTAGACAGTGGGTGGATAATTTAGTAATTTAGAACTTGTTGAATCCGATTTAGAGTGCTGAAGATGCAATAGGGGGGGGGACTGTTTTTTTATGCTGAATAGAGCGCTGTTACGTACCCTGTTTACGGCAGGTATTGATGAAGAGGATCTCTACCTCTATATTCGTGTGCTGTTTATTAACGGTATACTCTATGTGCTGAGTCTGATTCTGGTTCTGTTTTCAATTATGCACTCTATACGCGGACACAGTCAGGTATTAATTAATGCCGAGCTGGGTGCGCTGGCGCTGATCGTCTTTCTGTTTACGCTGCTGCATCTTAAAAAATCGATCATACTGGTTGGCCACGTTGCGGCGATTGGGGTGATGGCGTTCTTTATGTACTATATTCCCGCCACTGAGAATGAGAGTCTGAGTTTTGTCTGGGTGTTTTTTGCGCCGCTGTTTATTGTGCTGATGAATGGCTGGAAAGTGGGGCTGGTGTATATAGCGATTCTGTTTGTCTATCTGTTTCCAATCGCCTATGAGAATATCGGCATCTGGGAGAGTGGCAACTGGTCACAGGTCAGTTTTTACCGCTTTGTGGCCGGCCTGATGCTGAGTACCTTTTTTGCCATTGCTCTGGATTTGGCGATCTACTTCTCCAATCTGCGTGAACAGTGTATCCGTGCGACCGAGGGTATGTATGTGCGTAAGCTGGAGGAGCTCTCCAATACTGATGGTCTGACCGGGATCTATAACCGTCGCTGCTTTAATGATGTGTTTGCCAGCCGAGCCAAGGCTCTGACTGGTGGTGAGAACTCTTTGCTGTTTTTTATTGTCGACATCGACTATTTCAAAGCCTATAACGATGAGTTCGGTCATCAGGCCGGGGATGAGGTCATTAAAAAGGTGGCGGAGGCGATCCGTTCCTATATGCGGCGTGAGAGTGATTATGTGTTCCGTTTAGGCGGCGAGGAGTTTGGTGGCCTGCTGGAGACCCGTGATCCGCATAAAACCGCGGAGTGGCTGTCGCATATCAAAGAGGCGGTTGAAGCGATGAAAATCCCGCACGCCTCCACGGTGGACATGCCCTATATCAGCATCTCCGGCGGCATGAGTTCAACCAATGTCTATAGCAGTAAAACGGTTAAAGAGCTCTATAAACGCGCCGATGACGCTTTGTATCAGGCCAAAAATCAAGGCCGCAACCAGTTTGTAGTTGATCTCTCCAGTCACTATAAAGTGTCATAATTGAGCCCAGTTGGTCTGTTACCATAAGGCCATTCAATTCCCAATATTTGATTAAGGTTCCGTTATGAAAGTGGTTGTTTATAGCAGTAAACCCTATGACCATCAGGCTTTGTGTAAAACTCTGTCTGCCGACTGGCAGCCTCTGTATATTGAAGTACCGCTGGATCTGAATACACTGGCTTATGCCCAGGGCGCTGAGGTGGTCAGTGCGTTTGTAAATGACCGCCTGGATAGAGCGTTGCTGTCAAAATTGGCGGATGGCGGAACCCGGCTTATCGCTCTGCGTTGCGCCGGCTATAACAATGTGGATCTGCAAGCAGCGCAGGCGTTGGGCATCAAGGTGGTGCATGTGCCGGCCTATTCGCCTTATGCGGTGGCGGAGCACACCATTGCGTTGATGTTAGGCCTGAATCGAAAGCTCTATCGTGCCTATAACCGCATCCGCGAGGGCAACTTCTCGCTAAACGGCATGTTGGGTTTTGATATGCACGGCAAAACAGTGGGAATTGTCGGCGCTGGTCGTATTGGCCGTCTGGTCGGTAAAATGCTTAAAGCATTTGGCTGTCGGGTGATTATCTATGATCCTTATGAGTGTCACCCCTGCCCGGAGTTGGGCATTGAACAGGTTCCGCTGGAGACGATCTGGCTTGAGGCGGATATTATCAGCCTGCACTGCCCGTTAACCCCTGAAACTCATCATATTATTGATAGTGACGCGATTGCCAAAATGAAGTCGGGGGTGATGTTGATCAATACCGGGCGCGGAGAGCTCATGGACACCAGCGCCTTGATTGCCGGACTTAAATCCAAACGGGTCGGTTTTGTCGGGATGGATGTCTATGAAAATGAGGGAGCGCTGTTTTTTGAAGACCACTCCTGTGAGATTATCCATGACGATCAGTTTGAGCGCTTGGTCACCTTTCCCAATGTATTGATTACCGGGCATCAGGCCTACTTCACCGAAGAGGCATTAAGCCATATTGCCGAAACCACCGCGGAGAATATTAACGCCTATATTGAGGGCCGAGAGTTAGTGAATGAAGTTAAAAATTAAAGGGTTTTTTATGAGTAAAAGCGGCTTAAAATCAACAGGCCTGTCTATTTTATTATTGGGTCTTTTAAATTTAAGTGGCTGCGCCAATATTCATCTGGCCCCCTCCTATAATCAGCCGTTTAAAGAGCAGGTGGTGCAGGAGGTAGAGGGCGCTTCTGCCAAAGTGCTGCTGATTGATGTCTCCGGCAAGATCAGTGACCAGCCCAATAAAGGCCTGTTAAGCCAGTCGCCTAGTCTGATGGATTCGCTGCTGATGCAGCTCAAAAAAGCGGAACAGGACGATAATATTAAAAGCGTGCTGTTAAAGATCAATAGCCCGGGTGGCGGGGTGACGGTGAGCGACATTCTCTACCATGAGCTGTTGGAGTTTAAACAGCGTACCGGCAAAAAACTCTATATACAGATGATGGATATCGCCGCTTCGGGCGGTTACTACCTGGCACTGGCGGGGGATCATATTCAGGCGCATCCCACCACGGTAACCGGCTCGGTCGGGGTGATCTCTATCAGTGCCGATCTCTCCGGCATTATGCACAAGGTCGGTGTCGGGGTGAATATCTATAAAACCGGTGACAGCAAAGATATGGGTTCACCCTACCGGGCGGCCAATGCGGTCGATCAGACCCTGTTTCAGAATCTGGTAGAGCAGATGGCCGAGCGTTTTTATCAGATTGTGCAGAGCAAACGTGAGTTAAGTGAGCAGGCGATGC
>CAZNML010000087.1:0-8678 GCA_964574275.1 uncultured Thiosulfatimonas sp.
CTAAAGTTGAGGCTAAACAGGAGGCGAAGGCGAATAAACCTGTGGTGACTCAGCCTCAGCCTGTGGTTGCTGCGCCAGCCAATAATCATGAAGTGATTAAAAAGCTGGGTGTGGTGAGCAGCAAAATGGCGAAAGCTCAGAAACGTATTGATGAAGTTAATAAACGTGTCAAAAACATTCAGGGACAGTACAGCAAATTGTTGCACAGCGTCAAAGTGGTTGAGAAACAGTTAGTTGACCAACAGGCTAAAGAGAAAAAAGCGGAAGAGGAAGCAGCTAAAAAAGCGGCTAATCCTCGCTATCAGTACTCTACGCCGGATGCCGTTTACTATGATCAATCTAATCTGGATTCCTATCCGTAAGGAGTAGAGGAGGGTTCGGTGAACAGAGTCATTGCAGTTATCGCTTTTATTGCCTCAGTGAGTGTTTTCCAAAGCGGCTGCAGCTTTTGGAATAAAGGTACTCATTATCAGGTGCCCGATTATTATGAAACCGGTCTTATTGTGAAACAACCTGTCGCAGGTAAGACCTACTATATTAAAGATTTACGATGCAGTAAGCGTTCAGCTGGTTGCCACCAGCAGGAAGCGATTAGCCATCGTAAGTATGAAAAACCATATTATTTGAGTAAATAATGGAGTCAATCATGAAAAACCGTACGTTATTATTCGCAACTATTTTTGCGACAGCGACCTTAACTGGTTGTTCAACAACGTCGTCAATGTTTGCCACAGATGCGCAGACAGCACCTGCTGCAACGGCGCAGACGACAGTTAAAACCATGCCAGTTCAGGTGGCTTATAGAAAGCCTGAGCGTATTAAAATTTCCGGTATAGGTTATGGAGCAGAGAGTACCTATTCTGCTTATACGCCTGGTCAACGCCGTTTGATGGCGATTCGTGCATCAAAGCTGGACGCTTACCGAGCTTTGGCTGAACAGCTGTATGGTATTAAAATTGACAGTAATACCGCGATCTCAACGCTAACTGCCAAAAATGACAGCTTTAGAGCGCGTGTCAATGCTGTGGTGCGTGGTGCGCGTGTTGTCAGTGTCACACCGATGGCAGATCATAACTATGAAACGGTATTAGAGGTCTATGTTGACAAGCGTTTCTTTGAAGACGCATTTGTTTACAGTGCCAACCAAAATCAGGTAATGACTCCGGCTGAAGTGTGTGTGCAGTGCCGTGATGCGAGCGCTTATTAATCTAGATGCTGGGATGAGCCACTGGGCAATAGCGATGTATCCAGATAGGAGTGTTTAAAATGAGACGCCGGACACTAGGGGTAAGCCTTTTTATTGTGCTATTCACGTTGATGGGAATTGCTGAAGCGGCAAGCATCAGTACGCGAGTTAGAATCCTGGAGAGTAAGGTTTCTAAGTTTGATAAGAAGGCAGCCAGAGAGAGTTCAGCGCGTAAAGCGTTTGAACAGAAGATGAATAAGAAGATGGATTCAATTGATAGTCTGCAGAAACAGGTTGATAAGATTCTGAAGCAGATGGATCAGGAGAAGAAAGGCCAGCTAGTGGATAAACGCTATGCGTTTCCATAAAGAGCAGACCTGTTGAAAATAGTTGTTTACTCAAATAAAAAGCCCAGTGAAAATTGGGCTTTTTTTATGGATGCGGTTTATGGATTCATTTTAAATTAATGATGAATCTACTGAGAATCCGGATTGCGCTCCTGCTGAGCCACTTCAATCTCTTTGCTTTGAATGAAATACACCAGTTTACGACGCTCCTCTTCCGGCAGGGCCTGGTATTTAAGCGAAATACGGTACGACTCTTTCTCTTTGGTCAGTGGCGTGATATTGACAATATCGCAGCGAATTAAGATCGGTTTTTCAGTTGGGATCGGGTGAATTAACAGGTCAATCTTGTCGTCAGAGTTGACCGGTTCGTTAATCACAAATGAAATTCCGCCACCACTTAAGTTCACCAGGCGCTGTGGAATCGCTCGGGTTAACTGATCCGGGTGAATCGTTTGCAGCATGAAGTTGATTTTATTGTTCATGGCAGCCAGAGCGGAAGCGAGTAGACTGCTTTTAACATTGATCTGCCCAATGACTTCGTTAATTTGATCATCTAACTGTGTCAGATTTTTCATGAAGTACTGTTCGATATAGCTCGAATCAGGGTTGTCAGGAATCGACTGCTCCTCATCGTTGTCTTTAACGATATGGTAGCTGCAAGGCACCATGGCATCAATTCTATAAAACAGACGTTGTTCGTTTCTCATCGGTTTACTCACTTAAGTCTTTAGGCAGCGCTTGCTCTATGACGAGTGCTGCAGGTTCCGGCGTGACTTTGCCGGTCTGAAAATCATAAAAATAGATTAGCAGAATTCAGGCCAACTGCAAGCACAAGGAGGCGGGCAGCTCCTAGGCTTTACCTAAAGTGGAGCCTTTTTTTGGAGTGCTGGTTTCACCTGAAGAGCCGTAAACATCGCTGTTAGACTCATTTTGTCCGGTGAGAATCTGTAGGGAGACTTGATTTATATTGCTTAAAATTTGAATGGACATGCCGTTGGCAATATTTAAATCGTGGCAACGCTGAGACAGTTCGATACTTTGATCCACTTTGGTTTGCAACTCTTGAGAGAGTGTTTGAAACGCTTTCTGTTTTCCAAGGTCGATAAAGTTTAGTGTGTCAGATGAATTGCCAAGCTCAAGGTTGAGCGTATTGACCAGCTGCTCAATTTTTTCAGAGAGTTCGCCTTTTAACTGGCTGGACTCAACTAAGGCCTCGGCATCACTCTGTTTGAGTTGTTGGGATTCGGTTTCAAGAAGGGTCCTAAATTCAAGCAAAAGCAGGTTAAGCTCATCAATGTGTGAGGAGAATTGAGCTTGATTTAATCCTGCTAATGTTTGAGTTTCAGTCATGGCAATTAAATATTGGCCAGTAAGTTTTCAGTTTGCATCAGTTTTTCTGCAATATTCTGTTCATTGACTTGATAAGAGCCATCGGCAATGGCCGCTTTTAAGCTGGCAATACGCTCTGAGTTATCAATATTCAGGTTTGCCGTTTTTTGTTCTAAATCGAGAATCTGAGTCGAAGCACCTGTTAAGGTAACTTTGTCTGTCGCCGCACTATCAGATGCACTGTTTTTCGTATTGTCGGTACGTTCCTGAACCTTAACCTGTTCAGGTGCTCGTCCACCAGTTACGTTTAAATTTTTGATATCCATAATCTTGGCCTCACACCATTAATGGTAGTTATTCTACCAATCTTTTCTGTCTTCTAATACAGTTATCGGCACTTTCTAATAGAGCTTTAGTAAAATCTCTTAAATTTTTTAATTTTATTACGGCACCATTACTGTGTTTGGAGCAATAACAATGCCTTTTATTGTTCTGTTTGAAGAAATGTTTTTTATATCAACCTGTTGGTGTTCAACACCATTTTGAAGTGCAATGCCTTTGGTACTGACTTCAATATTGCCAATTTTAGTTAAAATGTTGACTGGCTGTTTTTTTAGTACCCAGTATGGAGGTTGCAAGTTACGCAGCGTCAATACTTTATGTGGCGCAATATTTTTCTTAGCCCGCATACCAAGCGCCTTATCTAAAGAGCGTAATGCGTCTTGGGGAACTTTTTTATAATGCAGGTCAGCTAAAACGATGTCCTCAGATTTTATAACGGCCTGTTTCAAAATTCCTTGAGAGGCGATGACCACTGACAATTTTCCGTCAATATAAGCACTGATAAAAGTCTGCCAGGCGGGTTGATGGCATTTGATGCCCAAAGTATTGCGTCCGCCAATTCTGCTCGGAGTTCGGTCAGAGAGCTCAATCTCGCTCTGGCAGTGGGGCAGCTGGATACGTGGGTTGAGTTTTTTCAGATGGATTTTGGGGTCGATTAATTTTTGGTCAACTTTTTGCTTTAAGTACTCCAATGCTTGCTGGTGAAGGCTGTCAATAGACTGGTATTTAACAGCGGCTGGCTCACGCTGTTGTGCACTAAGCGTATTGGAAATCAGCATTATGAGTGTGCCAAGCATGGCTGAGTAGATAAACTTAATCATGAGTGCAGTCTATCATGAGTTTCAACGACTTTTAATAGTCCTTACGTTATAGTAAGTTGTTTGAAGTGCTGAAAAATAGTGTTTTCAGTTTGTAATTGGATTTAACCGCTGCTTATAGCGGCAGTTAAGTCGTTTAAGCTAATTAATTTGAAGGTAAGGTGGGGAACCATGTCTAGCTTTTTAAAAGGGGTTGACCAAAGAACGTCTTTGGCGGGAATGAACCGCATGGAGCTGTTGCTGTTCACAATTAAAGGGGAGCAGTTATTTGGTATTAACGTATTTAAAGTTAAAGAGGTGATTCGTACGCCGCCAATCTCTCCGGTGCCCAAGGCCGATGCTAGAGTGGTGGGGGTTTCTGACATCCGTGGTAATACCATGCCAATGATTGATTTAGCCAAGGCGCTGGATCTGGAGCCGGTGCCGCTTGAGGATTATGCCAATACCTTAACGATTGTGACCGAGTTTAACAGTTCGATTCAGGGCTTTTTGGTTGAGGATGTGGATCGCATTGTACATCTGCGCTGGGAAGATATTCTGGCTCCACCGGATTCGCTGCAGGGGGTGAATTATCTGACGGGTATTACCCGTGCCCGTGATCAGATTGTTGAAATTGTCGATGTTGAAAAGGTATTGTCAGAGGTTTCCGGTGTGGATGATGAGCTCCCTGATGAGGTGGCGATCTCTGTTAAGCCATCGATTGATGCCAAAGATTACTTTGTGCTGGGAGCGGATGATTCGGCTGTCGCCAGAAGCAAGTTGAAGAGCATCCTGGATAAGTTAGGCATTCGCAGCAAGATTGTGAATAACGGTAAGATCGCTTTGGATCTGCTCAGAAAGTGGGCCGATGAAGCGGAAGCGCGTGGAAGTTCCGTCAGTGATCGGGTGTTTATGGTTATTTCGGATATTGAGATGCCGGAGATGGATGGTTACACCTTGACCACCAGTATTCGTAAAGATGATCGTTTGAAAGACCTGTATGTCGTGCTTAACTCATCTTTAAGTGGTGGCTTTAATGATACCTTGACCGACAAGGTGGGTGCCAATGTCTTCCTCTCCAAGTGGCATGGTGAAGAGCTGGCAAAAGCGATTGTGACGCGTATTCATGACGTTGAAGATAAGTAGTACAGCGATGAGTGATAGGGTTGGATGAGATGATAAGAGTGTGGTCAATTGCAGGAACTGTTTTAGCACTGTTGATGCCGACTATTGTTGAGGCTCAAGTCACGAATGGTGTCTATACAGAAGCGCCTGAGATTACGGTGCAGTGTGTCACGGTTCAGTGTCAGGCAGCCGCGCTGGTACAACAGGTCTCGAATGAACAGGCTGCAAAAGCAGCGTCTCACTCTGCAAGCGAGAGTGAGCGTAACTGTGTCGTGGTGACTGGGACCGCTTCTACTGAAAATGTGGATCAGGCTTTTGCCCGCCAAATGGCGATTCGAAACGGTTTGGATTTTGCCAGTATCAATAATAATGTCACCGTCTCTTCTGATCACTCTGTTGAGAACTATCATCTTACACGTGACGTTACGCGCTTTACCTCAAACAGTAAGGTTGAAAGTTATACCATTCTTGAAGAGGGGTTAGAGGAGGCGTTCGATACTTACGGTGAGGAGAAGAAACGTCCACTGAACTATCAGGTAAAAATGGAGGTTTGTTTAACTGAGAACCCGCAGGTGTGTGAAAACCTCTCGGGAAATCAGTATCAGCCTCGTTTGGTGGTGGCTCCTCTAGCGGTGGCTAAAGGCTATGAGGTACGAGACATCTCGAATCTTATTCCAGGTTATCAGACGGAGTTGAATCGTCGTTTAAGCCGTGCTTCTTACCGCAATCTGACGCTGCTGAACCAGTCTGCGGCCGTTGATGAGCAGGGCGGTGTGCTCTATCCCAATACCTCACCGAACTTATTAGAGCCGATTCGCGACAAAACCGGTGCCCAGTATATGTTGATGAGTGTATTGCGTTCAGCCTCGTCGCATGTGGAGGCAGGCTCATATCTAAATCCGGTGAAACATTTTTATAATCTACCGGTGGAGAATGATGCGCGTTTTCTGGAGGTGGACTGGTATTTGGTTGATTTAATGAATCATACGGTGGTTCACCAGCAGCGTAAAGGCTTTGACCTGAAAGGTGATGTCAGGGTGGGTCGTGACCGACCTTTTGGGACCAATGCTTTTTTTGACACCGATACCGGCATGGCTTTCCACGCTCTGTTGCATACCCAAACTGAAGATGTGGTGAATGCTTTACAGTGTAAGCCACTGCAAACCCAGATCATCGATGTGCGTGGTGATGAATATGTGATCTACCTGAATGCGAACTCCGGTGCGAAGGCTGGAGATGAGCTAGCGGTCTATCAAAGATCGGGTCGTCCAGTGCGCTTTCAAGGGGTGGATTTGGGTGATGACAGCTCGCCAACCGCATTTATTAAAATTAAACGTATTTTGCCGCGTTTTGCTGTGGCCGAACTGGTTGCCAAAAAAGGCACGGTGCAGGTAGGAGATACGGTCAGGGCCTGGTAGTAGCGCTTCACCTCTGTTTTTAGTTTTTAATTTTTCAAACCGGCATTGCCGGTTTTGTTTTTTCTGTCGCCTGTTTTTCTTTTTTGAGCAGGCCTGTTCAATTTAATTTCATATCTCAATGTCTATTTTTGGCATAAAACCAACTCTTATCGGCTGACCTTTAAAAAACTTTAGGGTTAATTGCATTAAAAAATCATTTATTTTCATGGTTGGCATTTGAATTGCTAAATTCCAGTCATAGAAATAAGGGCTTTTTGTATTGACAGTTTTTTGGCAGTTCAGTAGTTCAAGTACAGGGTAAGCAGATGGGCGAGTCAATTTTTGGAATTCATGAACGAGCTTTGCAGGTTCGTACTGACCGGGGGCAGGTATTAGCCAATAATTTGGCTAATGCGGACACCCCCAATTTTAAAGCACGGGATATTGATTTCAGAAAGGCGATGTCAGATGCGAAAGAGGAGTTGTCGACCTCTAAGCCGGATCTGGTTCGAACCAATGCCAAACATATTGAAGGTTTTGCTGAGCAGACCACCGAAAGTTACTTGAAATATCGAATGCCGACCCAGCCATCACTGGATGGGAATACGGTGGAAACGCATATTGAGAAGGCTAAATTCATGGAAAATTCAATGCAGCATCAGGCAACACTTGAATTTATTAATGGAAAGATTACCGGAATTCGTGGTGCGCTGCGCGGTGAATAAGGAGTTGAATTATGTCGATGTTTAACATTTTAGATATCTCTGCCACTGCGATGCATGCGCAAACGGTGCGTTTGAATACGGTGGCTTCGAATATGGCTAATGCGGACAGCGTGAGTTCGAATAAGGATGAGACTTATCGCTCTAAACAGCCGGTTTTTCAGACCATTTTGAATGAGTCGACGCTGGAGCCAGAGGGCGGAGTACGCATTAAAGAGATTGTCGAGAGCCAGGCGCCACCAAAAATGGAGTACAACCCGAATCACCCGATGGCAAATGGTGAAGGGTATATTTTTCGCCCAAACGTCAATGTCGTGGAAGAGATGGCCAATATGATGTCGGCGTCACGTTCGTATGAGACCAATATTGAAGTAATGAATACCTCAAAGCAGTTGCTGCTGAGAACGATTCAACTTGGTAAATAAGGAGTAAATCATGGCTGATTTTTTACCTGATATTAATACCGGTAATACCGATTATTTAGCGGCTTTACAGCAAAGTTCAAATCCGAGTTCCGGTGCACCAAGTCAGGCTCTGGGGCAGACAGAGTTTTTAATGCTGTTAACCACTCAGATGCAGAATCAGGATCCGTCTAAACCGATGGATCCGACCAACTTTGTTTCTGATTTAACGGCGATGAGCCAGCTGGAATCAACCACGCAGATGAACGCATCAATTATGGCGATGACGAAAGGTTTTCAGAGTCTGCAAACTCTGCAGGGTGCCTCATTGATCGGTAAAAGTGTGCAGGTAGAGGGAGAGATTTTTTCTCACTCACAAGGGCAGGCTTCTCAATTCAGTTTGAGCAGTACGGAGGCTCTGACAGATGTAACCGTGGTTGTTTCGGATGCCAGCGGTATTGTTAAGGAGCTGGATATTGGCACTATGCAGGCGGGCGATAAGGTCATTGACTGGAATGGTCTGGACAACTCTGATGTGGTACGAGCCAGCGGTGAATACAGCTTAACGGCTTATGGAACCGACGCCAATGGGGATCTGCAGATGATCAATACTGTGGTGCCTTCCAGAGTGAATACCGTTGGCATTAATAGCGATGGTTCCATTACCTTGACCCTGGCGACAGGGGAGAAGGTTGAGATGGACGAAGTACGTGAGATTAGTGGTTAGCCGTTTAGGGTAACTCAAAGCAAACAGATTTTAGGTTTATAAAACTGCTCTACTTAGTAAGAGCAAAAGGAGAAGGTCATGGGCGTATCATTTGATCTAAACGCTTTAAGTGGAATTAACGCAGCTTCTAACGGGCTTGGCGTTATCTCGAATAACTTGGCAAACGCGCAAACCGTTGGTTTCAAGAGTTCACGAGCTGAATTTTCCGATATGTTTTCTGGTGCACAAAACTCACCGGGTAACGGGGTGCGTGTTGAAACTGTGACGCAGGACTTTACCCAGGGAACCATTGCCGGTACCGGACG
>CAZNML010000088.1:0-2785 GCA_964574275.1 uncultured Thiosulfatimonas sp.
TCACCGAAAAAAAACAGCGTTCAGGTAAACGTCCGAGCGGCTTCACCCAGGACTGGCGCTCGATTGCCAGTGTCAGCCATCAGGACTATACCGGTTCCGGGTATGATCGCGGCCATATGGCACCCAACTACCTGATTGCCAGCCGTTATGGCCGCAGTGCGCAGCTGGACACCTTTAAAATGACCAATATCACTCCGCAGAAAGCCAATCTGAACCAGAAGTCCTGGCAGCGCCTGGAAGAGCTGATTGCCAATGACTTTTCCGAATGGCATGGCGAGTTCTGGGTGGTCACCGGACCGATTTTTGATGCCAAACCGAAAACACTGAAAAACAGCTCGGTAACGATTCCGCGCGCCTTCTATAAAATTTTGATTAAACCCGGTTCCAATGAGATACCGGCTAAAGCGCTGGCTTTTATCTTTCCACAGAATGCTAAAAAACGCGCCAGTTTAATGAAATTTGTCACCACCATTGATGAGGTGGAACAGCAGACCGGCATCGACTTCTTCCATAAGCTGGAAGATGAGCTCGAAACCCGTTTAGAGAGCTCGAAAACACCGCAAGCATGGCGCCTGCCTGAGGTCGCCAACCGACCATCACGCTATTAAAGCCTGTAACCCGGAACAGGTCTGAACCCGACTCCATCAGGCCTGCTCAACTCGCTGTTAAAATAACAACTCAATATTCAGTGTCACTGTTAACACACTGGCTTAACTTAGGATTTTTGGCAAAAATTCGCTTAAAATAACAACACCCCTTTGCGAATAAACAGTTGGTTTAAAAACATGAAAGACAATATATACGCCCACCCCCATGAAGCCGTTGGTGCCTTTCAATTTGATGAGTCTGTCGTCGCCGTCTTTCCCGATATGATTCAGCGTTCCGTACCCGGTTACCAAACCATCTTAACCGGCATCGGTGAGCTGACCGCCAGCTACGCACAAGCCGACTCCAACCTGTATGACCTGGGATGCTCGCTGGGTGCGGCCACCTTAACCATGCGCCGCCGACTGACACAGGACAGCTGTAATATCATCGCCATCGATAACTCGGAAGCGATGATAAACCGCGCTCAGGAGTATCTGCAGGCGTACCACTCCGACATCCCGGTCGATCTGCAGTGTGCGGACATTACCGCCACACCAATCGAAAACGCCTCCGTGGTGGTGATCAACTTTACCCTGCAGTTTATTGACAGCGAACAGCGCCAGGCGCTATTGGAGAAGATCTATCAGGGACTAAAACCGGGCGGAATTTTAATCCTCTCCGAAAAGATCCATTTTGATGACAATAAGCTGCAACAGGCGATTGAGCACCTGCACCTGCAATTTAAGCGCGCCAACGGCTATTCCGAACTGGAGATCAGCCAGAAACGCAGCTCCCTGGAGAATGTACTGGTGAGTGACAGCGCGGATTTTCATATTCAACGCCTGCAGAATATCGGTTTTGAATCGGTCGGCATCTGGTTCCAGGCCTATAACTTTGCCTCCTTTATCGCCATTAAAGCCTAAAGTTTTCAAACACGCTTTGGCAATTTAACCAGGCCTGATTCTTTAAGGGCCTGTAGCTTAGGCGCTACCCAATCCTCTGCCTTTTTCGTATAATAACGCCACTTTTTTAATCCATTCAGACTAGCCAGGTTCCACGTGAAACAACATTACGACACCTTTTGGGAAAAACTCGACGATGCCCGTTTTGAGGAGTGGAAACAACAGCTGCCGCCGCTGATTGATCAGGCACTGCACCCGGAAGGCAATGGCAATCTGCCGCGCTGGTTAGGCGCTTTACAGGCCATCTGCGAGTTTGCTGGAGATCAGCCATGCCAGCTTGATAGCGCGGCCATTCAGGCCGGGTTAGACCAACTGTCTGCCGATGATAAAAAATCACTGGAAGCGGCTCTAAAACAGCTGATGCCGTGGCGCAAAGGCCCATTCGATATTCACGGCATCAATATTGATACTGAGTGGCGCTCCGACTGGAAGTGGGACCGAGTGCTGCCACACCTGAGTCCGTTAAAAGGCCGCCGCGTTTTGGATATTGGCTGCGGCAGCGGCTATCACCTGTGGCGCATGATGGCTGAAGAGGCTGAACTGGCAGTCGGTGTCGATCCCGGTCTACTCTCCATGATTCAATTTCTAGTGCTGAAACACTTTATTGGCGAATCGGTGCCCGCCTACTTCCTGCCGCTCACCCTAGAGCAGCTGCCGGTGTCACGCAAAGGCGGTGCCTTCGACAGTGTGTTCTCCATGGGCGTGCTCTACCACCGCCGTTCGCCCATTGACCACATCTACGACCTTAAAAACCAGCTGCTACCGGGCGGCGAACTGATTCTAGAAACCTTGGTGGTGCCGGAAGAGTATGGTCAACTGCTGGTACCCGAGGACCGCTATGCGCAGATGCGCAATGTCTGGTTCCTGCCATCGGTCAGCGAGCTGACCCGCTGGATTGAACGTTGTGGTTTTTTAGATGTGCGTTGTGTGGACCTGAACCAGACCTCAATCGAGGAGCAACGCACCACCGAGTGGATGAACTGGAACTCACTGCCTGACTTTTTAGACCCGGACGACACCAATAAAACCCTAGAGGGCTACCCGGCACCGCTTAGAGCGGTAATGATCGCCCGCAAACCTCGCTAGAACTGGCATTAAACCTGCTTTTCACTCTGCAGCTGCAAAAACAGCGTCGACTAAATAACAGCGCTTTAGCTGCTCTTGGCGCAGTGCGTAAACTATAAGTAATTGATAGTAAATAAATTTTTTTAATGATCATTCACAGAGTGATTAGG
>CAZNML010000088.1:2885-8578 GCA_964574275.1 uncultured Thiosulfatimonas sp.
ATAAGTAATTGATAGTAAATAAATTTTTTTAATGATCATTCACAGAGTGATTAGGGTATATTTACCCCCCAAGATTGTGTGTAACAAAGGATATTGCCGTGTTTAAGTCACTCGGACTACAAGTCAAAGTCATTCTCTCCAGCCTGATTGTATCGATCATCGCCATTGGGTTATTGAGTTCGTACTCCTACCTGCATTTCCAATCAGAATACCAAAACAAGGCCGCAGAACTCTCTGTCAATATGCAGGCGGATATGCAACGCAGTCTGCAAAAGAAACTGGATATTGGCTTGACCAATGCCGTCAGTTTCTCTGCCAACCGGCAGCTAGTGGATGCCGTAGCCAATGCAGATCGGGCGGCAGCCTTACAGATTCTATCCGGCATCAGTGACACCTTTAAGGCTAAAACCAAGTTCAAAAACATTAAGGTTCATATTCATACCCCAGACAATCGCTCCTTTTTAAGAAGCTGGAAACCGGAAAAAAATGGCGATGACCTCTCCTCATTCCGTTTTGGCGTACAGAGTGTCATCGACAGTCAAAAGCCGACTGCAGTGCTTGAGCTGGGTCGAGCTGGACTGGCTGTACGCGGCATCACGCCGCTGTTTAACAACAACCAGTACATTGGTTCACTGGAGTTTATTCAAGGCGTCGGCAGTATGGCCAAAGAGTACGCCAAGCGCGATATGCTTTATGTCATGCTGCTGAATGACTATGCCTTGACCATCAGTACCAAAGCGCAGAACAACACCCCGGTTGGTAGTTACGTATTAGCCAATGAAAAGTGGTTTACCCCTGAAGCGATTGCAATGGCTCAGAACCTGGACTGGAACCTGCTGAACAAACAGGGCTGGTTGCTGCAAGACAATATGCTGATTACTCAGGCTGAAGTCACTGACTTACAGGGCAAAGTGGTCGGCGTACAAGTGATTGCGGAACCTCTGGCACAGCTGACTGCGGCCACCAATGTTATTAAGGATCTACTGATTACCGAAACTATGCTGTTTTTCGGCGTGATTTTTGTGGTGGTATTAGGTATCAACCTGATTCTGCGCAATGCGGTGATTCGACCTGTCGCCAATCTGCAGGCGGTGATGGCGAAAGTAACTCAACAGGGTGATTTCTCCGCCAGAATGCCAACCTCAGATAACCAGGATGAGGTGGCTCGCCTCGCTCGAGACTTTAATGCCCTGCTGGATAACAGCCAGCAGGTAATTAAAGAGACAGCACAAACCATGCACGCCATCCAACAGGGACAGCTGAGCCAGCGTATTGAAATCAATACCGTGGGTGATCTGGACAACCTGAAACAGGCGGTCAATGGCAGTGCCGATACCCTGGAAAAAACCATGACAACCCTGGGTCAAGCGCTGCAAGAGTTAGGCAATGCTAACTTCAGTGCACAAATTACCGTGGATAACAGCGTTCAGGGTGCCTTTAAAGACGCTCTGTGCAATGCGCAATCCACCATGAAAACGCTGGACTCGGCGGTCGCTCAAATTAACAGCGTAGTAGCGGCGATGGCAGACTCCGACTTCTCGCAGCCAGTTGATGTGGCCTTAACCGGTGACCTGAATACGCTAAAACAGAATATCAACCAGGCGTTAACCAACCTGCAATCTGGTTTCAGCAGCTTCAATGACAGTCTGACCAATCTGATCGACGGCGACTTAACAGCACACGTTATCGGCGACTATAAGGGTGAGTTAGCCACACTGCAAGCCACCATCAATACCGCCCTGACCAATATTGCCAATATCTTTATTGATATTAAAACCACCTCCGAATCAGCGATGCATAATATTCGTCAACTGGCGAATGGCAATGAGAACCTCAACGAACGTACCCAGAATCAGGCCGCTTCGATTGAAGAGACCGCCGCTTCAATGGAAGAGATTACCTCAACCGTTGAAAACTCACTGTCTAACTCAAGAGAGGCGAATGAACTGGCACGTTTGGCACGTGAAGATGCGCAACAGGGTCAAGCAGTGATGCAGCAGGCACAAGATGCCATGCAGGGCATTCATGATGCCAGTGAAAAAATTGCCGCCATTACCAGCCTGATTGACGGCATCGCCTTCCAGACCAACCTGTTGGCACTCAACGCCGCAGTAGAAGCCGCACGTGCCGGCGAGCATGGACGAGGGTTTGCCGTGGTCGCCGGAGAGGTTCGTACCTTGGCGCAACGCTCAGCGGATGCCGCTAAAGACATCAGTGCTCTGGTTGCCGATACCACCAATCAGATCGACCACGGTACCAAACTGACTACAGAGTCTGGTGAAATGTTACAACATATCAACCAGCGTATCGCCTCAGTCTCCGATATGGTTGACGAGATCAGTCGTGCTTCTGAAGAGCAATCATTAGGTATCTCGCAAATTAACCAGGCGATCGGTTCCATGGACAGTGATACCCAACAGAATGCTGCTCTGGTTGAAAATGTTGCGCAAGATACCGAAAAAATGAATACAGAGATCGGCAATTTAGTTGAACTGGTCAACTCATTCAAAATGAATAGCCAGCACACACTGCCTAAATAATAAGCGGTTGAATACCCCTTAAATTAAACGCCCGCCCTTAAAATTAAGAGCGGGCGTTTTTTATTTCCGTAAACCTACAGACCGAGCCAGCCAGGGTGCATACTGATCGCGCTGCCGGTAAAAAAAGGTATAATAATCCACCTGTTACGCACCCTAATTTAGGTTATTCACATATTCAGTATGGCAAATTATGGAATCTAACAACACTTTAGCAAGTCGCTTTCAAACCCTGCAGGCACACATTAATCAGCATATTATTGGCCAGCCGCATCTGACACAGCGTATGTTAATCGCCCTGCTCTCTGATGGGCACATCCTGGTAGAGGGGCCGCCAGGCCTGGCTAAAACCAAAGCGATTAAAACACTGGCTGAGCTGATAGAGGGCAGTTTTCACCGCATTCAGTTCACCCCGGATCTACTGCCATCTGACATTACCGGTACCGAAGTATTTCGTCCTGAAACCGGCGTATTTGAGTTCCAATCCGGACCGATCTTCCATAATTTGATTTTAGCGGATGAGATTAACCGCGCACCGGCCAAGGTTCAGTCTGCGCTGCTGGAGGCGATGGCCGAAGGTCAAATCAGCGTCGGCAAACACACCTTGCCGCTTGATAAGCTGTTTATGGTGATGGCCACTCAGAACCCGCTTGAACAGGAGGGAACCTACCCGCTGCCAGAAGCGCAGCTGGACCGCTTTATTATGCACGTCAATATTGACTACCCCAGCGCCGACAGTGAGTTACAGATTCTAGAGCTGGTTGAAAATGAAGAGCGTCAACAACAACCGCTTCAACCGGAACCGCTCTCACAACAGGACCTGTTTGACGCACGTGAACAGATCCTCGGTTTACACATGGCGGATGAGGTCAAAACCTATCTGGTGGAACTGGTGATGGCAACGCGTAACCCTCAAGCCTACAGTGCGGACCTGGCCAATAAAATCGACTACGGTGTCAGTCCACGAGCGACCCTGGCGCTGTCGCGCTGCGCGCGTGCTCATGCCTGGCTGCAGGGTAAGGAATTTGTCAGCCCGGATGATGTGCAGTCGGTGGTGCACGACGTCTTCCGTCACCGTCTATTATTGAGTTTCGAAGCCGAAGCGGAAAGCCTCAGCGCCGATCAGGTCACCGATCAAATTCTCAGTTACGTTCCTGTGGTTTAAACTGACGCCATTATGAGTGAGCAGCGTTCTCAACAGGCCGACCTGTATAGCCAACTGGAACAGTTGGTAGCGGCAAGGTTTCACGTGAAACACCGCACCTTGGGCAGCCAGCAAAAGGTGATGCAACATGCCAGTGGCGGTCATCACACGGTGCGCAAGGGCAGCGGCATGACCTTCAGTGAGGTTCGTCAGTATCAAGCTGGAGATGATATCCGTCATATCGACTGGCGTGTTACCGCCCGCACCCAGAAAGCGCATACCAAAGTCTTTACCGAAGAGCATGAGAAACCGGTGGTGATTGTCGCCGAACAGACCCCTGCCCTGTTTTTTGGCAGCCAGGTTCAACTAAAAGCGTCACAGGTGCTGAATGTCGCGGCACTGTTAGGTTGGTGTACCCTGCAGCAGAATGATCTGATCGGCGGTTTGGTGTTTGGTGCACAGCAGCAGGCGTGGGTGGCGCCCAAGCGCCAACAGCAGACTCTGTTAAGCTGGTTCAATAAAGCACTGACACTGCAGCACAGCCTGACACAGCCGGGTACAGCCAATCCGCTCCATTGGCAGCAAGCCTGTCAACAACTGCTCAAAGTGGTTAAACCCGGCAGCAAGGTGTTTTTAATTGGTGACCTGTTAAACCTGAATGAAGCCAGTCAGAACCAGCTCAAAAGTCTGCGCAAGCACAGCGAGATTATTGCAATTCATATCTATGATCCACTGGAAAAAAACTTACCGAAACTGGGATGGTTATCACTGACCGCCGGCTGGCTTAATGACAGCGTACTGCCGCTAAACAGTCTAAAAAGAGAGACGCGTCAGCAGTATCTTCAGCAATATGAGCAGGCCTGGTCAAAAGCGCAACAGACGTTTCGCACGATGCAGATTCCACTGATCGAACTGGCTACCACCGATAAAGCGGTAGAGAGTTTGATTAAGCAGCGTATTATCAAATAGGCCTAGCAAGATGAACGACCCACTCAGTCAACTGCAAGACATTCATATTCCAGACCCAATCGGCTGGTGGCCAATGGCGTTTACCTGGTGGGTGCTGCTGTTCAGTGTCAGCGCCATTCTGTTTGCCCTGATCTGGTTTCTAATCGACCGCCATAAACGCAATGCCTATCGCCGTGAAGCACAGCATCAGTTAAATCAGATTCAACAGGATCAGACACTGACGCCACAACAGCAGATACTGCAAACCAATGCGCTGTTAAAACAGGTGGCGATTACCGTTTACGGTCGCCAGAAAATTTCCGCCTTAAATGAGCAGGCCTGGGTGGATTTTTTAAAGTCGAGCGCCAACTTTATCCAACAACCGCAGCAGTTGAGTCAACTGCTCAACCAGGCCTACCAGCCACTGAAAGCACTCGACCAAACCGAACTGCAGCGCGATATTCAAACCTGGCAGCACTATGCGCAGCAATGGATTAAAGGACATCACCTATAATGCAGTGGTTATCGATATGGCACAATTTTGAATTTTTATGGCCGTGGCTGATCGCGTTTCTGCCGCTGCCATGGATTGTGCGAGCCTTGGTAAAACCGGTACGCAAACAGCAGACCCCGCTGCTGGCTCCGCAAATTATGCAGCGCGTCGCCGAACCGTTTGCCAAACAGAGTCTGATTGAACCCAGCCACCATAACCGCCAGATTCCACCGCTGTTTGCGCTGCTGTGGGTGCTGTTTATAGTAGCGGCGATGCGCCCTATCTGGTATCTGTCCCCAACCCCGTTTACCACCAGCGGTAAGGATATGATTCTGGCGGTCGATCTCTCCGGCTCGATGCAGAAAGCCGATATGTATCTGCATGGCGAAGATGTTGATCGTTTAACCGCGGTCAAATCGGTGGTGGCCGAATTTATTGAAAAGCGTCAGGGTGACCGTATGGGGCTGGTGGTATTTGGTTCACAGGCGTTTATACAAAGTCCTCTGACCTATGACCTGCACACCGTTAAAACCCTGTTAAATGAGGCCGAGATCGGCATGGCGGGCAATAA
>CAZNML010000089.1:0-8557 GCA_964574275.1 uncultured Thiosulfatimonas sp.
CGTACTTAACAGGGTCGTTCGAAGGTCGGTCGTTACCTAGAAAATCATAGCCCAATTAGCTAGCAACTGAAACATTGTTTCATTCGCCATCGCTTTCGACCTCCTCCTAGAAAATCATAACCCAATTAACTAGCAGCTGAAACTCCCTACAAGTTGTTGATAGTGAGCCATTTCGGACACTAGAAAATCATAACCCTGAATCGACCAGGCTTCTCTAGACGCTCATTTTGTTTAAAATGAGGTTGAGAAGCGATGTCGAGCTGTTAAAAGTCCACAATACTTTGGGAGATAACTTGTTAAGTAGGGTTAAGTAGTAAAAGTTACGACTTAATCTGACACTGCTCTTGAAAAGGAGCGAGGACCTCGCTGGCGTTAACTTTAACTATAACTAGGCTCCGAAGCGCTGAAAAGTCGATGTAGTTTAAATATCTTTGCCTTCAATATACTTCTGTCTGAACTCTTCGGCAGTCAGTGGTTTATCAAATAGATATCCTTGAATCTCGTTACAACCCAATTCAGCCAGGATCTGGCGCTGTTCTTCCAGCTCAACACCTTCAACCAATACCATGCGATCAAAGGCGTGAACGGTGTCTACAATCGCTTTAACCATGGTACGCTCTCGTGGATCGTCTAGAATGTTTTTCACAAAACTCTGGTCGATTTTAATAACATCAAACGGCAGTTCTGCCAGCATGGCCATGGAGGAGTAACCGGTACCAAAGTCATCCATATGTACCTGTATACCAAGGTTCGTTAACTGTTCCAGTTGCTGCAGTACTTTCTGTTTGTTACCGATTAAGATACTCTCAGTAATTTCAATGGCCAGTCTGGTTGGCGTTAAGTCATGTTTTTTGAGTGTAGACTTAACATTATTAACAAAATCCTCATCAATTAACTGTAAGGCACTGACATTAACAGACATTCGCGCACAACGATCCTCTTTGCAGCTCAGCATCCACTGTTTTAGCTGCTGGATTGCCTCTTCAAGTACCCAGGCTCCGACAGGAATAATCAGTCCGGAATTTTCGAGAATTGGAATAAATTGATCAGGCCTGACCATTCCCTGTTCAGGGTGGTTCCAACGAATTAAAGCCTCCATCCCTTTTAATTGTCCACTATTGGCATCAACCTGAGGTTGGTAGTAGAGCTCAAATTCATGGTTGGCCAAGGCTTTTTTAAGTCCGGTTTCAAGGTTATAGCTGGCTTTGAAACTTTCCAGCAGGCCTTCCTGGAAAAAGTCGTAGTTTTTACTGATCTGCTTTTTAGCCTGATACATTGCCAAATCGGCCATTTTTAACAGGTCAGCACTGTCATGGGCGTCCAGCGGATAGAGGGCAATCCCGATACTGATTGAGATGTGAATACTGCGTCCTTCCACCTCAAAGTCAGAGTCAAATTGTTGAATGATATTTTCAGCTACGGTTTCAATGTCCGTTTTATTAGCATTCTCTTCGGTAATAATGGTGAATTCATCGCCACCCATGCGGGCAAAAATATCCGATTTACGGATTACATTTTGGATGCGCTGAGCAACTTGAATGAGTAGCATATCCCCAACTTGATGACCTTCGGAGTCATTTACTTTTTTAAAACCATCAATATCTAAAAACAGGAGGGCAAAAGGTGCTTGGCTTCGCTGATGTCGGGCAATGGTCTGTTGCAGCAGCTCATTTAACAGACGGCGGTTTGGCAGACCGGTTAAAGCGTCGTGGAAGGCTTGGTGCTCAATGAGTTTTTGCGCCTCTTTTAGTTGGGTGATGTCATACATCATTACCAGATAGGCCGGCTCTCCATGCCACTCTGTTTTTGAGAAAGTGACTTCGGCGACACCGATACTGCCATCCGGGTTGATCAGATCAAACTCTGTGTGATCACCTTGATCAGAGAGTACCGGAGTACCAAAATAGGAGCCCAGCAGTTGCTGCGAACTACGCCCCAGCAATTTCTGTGCTGCTGGGTTGGCCATTTCGATTGTGCCTTTCTCATTCACCATTAGAATACCGGCCTGGTTTTTAGTGACGACATTATCAAAGCTCTGCTCATTGATGCCGAGTGAGCATTGTGAATGCAGTTGTGCATCAACGTAGTTGGCGGTACAGAGGAAGAAAGGCTGTTCCAGTCTTGAGTCTTTGATGTGGGAGATGTGAATCGTTAACTCATAACTGTCTTCGCCTGATTCGATCTTTAAGGTGCGCGAAAATTCGTTACTGGTATCCGTGCGTTGAACTTCATTCAGCTGCAGAATCAGTTCATCTTGTTCCTCTTTATTAACAAACTGAGTGACCCAGTTCAGATGTGTCGCAGCGTTTTCATTAAAGGCAAAGAGTTGAATGGCATTTGGGTTCAGAGTTTGTAGTATTAAGTCATCGGTAAATGAGAAGACGATATCTGTGGTGTTTTGTAGATAAAATTTCGAAATAAGCTGGGCATTCAGCAGCTCTTGTGATGCTTTTCGCTGTTCACTGGTATCGCGAAACATCAATAGAAAGTAGAACTGGCCGGCTATTTTCTTTTCACTGATATTCAGTTGTAGGCTAAGGCTGCGTCTGTTTTTAGTAATCAGGTTGATGGCGGGATAGGATTGAGCAGGATTGTTATCCACCGGCTTGCGATTAGGGTTTAAGACAGAGATTTTTCGTTGTTCGAGTTCCGGAAGAATGTGTGCCAGGCTCATGCCTTGTAACTCGTCTGCATGGTAGTCAAGCTGTGCTCTTAAAGTGCGGTTGGCAAAGCGGATCTGTTTATTGGCATCCACAATCAACAGGCCTGATGCGGCATTATCAGCCAGTGCTTTCAATTCCATTATGGTTGTGTTTAAAACTTGGAGGTGCTGCTGATCTGATTTAATCTGTTTATCGGTTACAGCGCTCTTTTGTTGTAAAACTTGTCGTGCTGTTTTTTCTCTGCACTGCTGTACGTAGCGCAATAGCCATAAGCTGCTGATTAGCAGCAGTAGGCCAGCCAGAGTGATCAACCATGTAGCGCTCTCTTCTGCTTGCACTGGACGGGAGGCTTGACCATTAGCATAAGGCGGCAGCCTTAATGTTTTGAAGAGGTCGTCAACCGGTTGATAGTCAAGTGGGGTAGACCAGCTTAGTAACTCCTGCTTATAGCTGCTACTCCAGTTCAACAGGGTGGGTAAAACACGTTTGGCTTCGTTTAGAGTGATATGCTTAAGACGTGCAAAAGGCCATTCAGGATAGAGATAGGTACTGATTTCTAGCGGGAACTGTTCGGCCTCTTCCTGATTAAGGAAAATGGGTTTTAAGCCGGTTTTTTCAGGGTGCTGTTCATAAACTCCGGTTCTGACAAAACCGATATCAAAAATACCGGAACGCATCGCATTTAATACATCATTATGCTGGTAGAAGTATTGAATAGAGTGATCTTCTGGATTTAAGTCATAGATATCGATCAGACGAAACTTCTGCGTCAGATAGCCCCCAAAGGAGAGTGGGGCAACCGCGGCAATCTTAAGTTTAGCTTTATTGAGTATCTGTCGTTCATGGATATGGGGCAGAGTGACAACCAGGCCACCAAACTCGGAAGAGCTGATTTGGTTACGCTGACGGTTCAGGGTGGCAATCGCGTGTAAGTCATATTTATGGCGTAAATCGACAAAATAGGCCGAGTTGGCAATAAGGTAATCAATCTCTTTATTGGCGACGACGCCATTAATTTCATCAAAGTTTAAGGCGCGCAGTTCAAACTGATACTCATTGAGTTGCTGGTTTAGATGGGTGATCAATCCCTGCCACTGAGCATAGGCCTCTGGAACACCCTGCAGGGCTAATACGCCCAGCGTTCGAGTCTGTTTTGTTGCGGAATGGTCTTTTGCGGCACTGGCTTGAAATGCCGTAAAAGCGGACAAGGCGATTAGCAGAATGAGTGAGCGTTTAATGAGACGAATAAAATTCATTGAAATCGACAGTCCTTATACTAAACCAGCAGGGCTACAACAAGATACGGTCACCCGTGTCATTGTCGGTTAAGGCAACAAACGCATCCTTGGCGGAGGCGATATTCATCAGTAACTTTTTAATTGGTTCCGGCAGTTTTCGCACCAGCATCGGGGTTGCAAAAACTTCATTTTCCAGTGCTTTTTCCGGCATGGAGAGCACGTCAATTACCTCAAGGATGCCATTGTGTCCATAGGTGCTTTCCAGGGCTTGATGAAGTTCAGCAATAATATCGCTATGGCGTGATTCATCAACCACAAATAGCATTAGATGTATTTGAATTGGTTCGCTCATAACTCTATCCTTCAACTTTTAAGACGGCATTGACAATTTGTTCGATCTGTAACAAAGACAAGGGTTTGGCGGCGACATCAAATGTCATACCTGCATCACGTAGCGACTCCAGATCTTCAAAAAACTCTTTGGCAAAGGCGGTCACCACATAAACCGGTACCTCTGTATTCAGTTCTCGAATCGCTTTGAGTGCCTCAGCGCCATTCATCACCGGCATTTTAAGATCGAGGAAGACCAGATCCGGCTGCTTCTCTTTGAATAGATTCACTCCTTCCAAGCCATTTTCGGCTTCATAGACTTCAATATTGTCATAGTCTTCTAAGGCGAGTTTAAACCCGTCTCGAACGGCTGCTTCATCGTCAATTGTTAATACTGTGTACATGCTAAACCTCTGGAGATGTTTCTAATAGAGGGAGCTCTATTAGAAAAGTGGTGCCTTTAGTGGAAGTATCCTCTAATATGAGTCTACTGTCCAGTTGTTGCATCAGTTCTTGGGAGATGCTTAAGCCTAAGCCAGTACCTTCACCGGCGGGCTTGGTGGTGAAAAACGGATCAAAAATTTTAACCTGGTCGGCAGGCGAAATGCCGCTACCATTATCACTGACGCGCAGCATGACGGTTTTGTTTTCACTGGCGCTTGCTGTCAGGGTGATGCAGGCTTGGTCTGTTTGTTTGAGTGCGTCTCTGGCATTGGAGAGCAGATTGACCAAGACCTGTTTGATTAGGTCGGCGTTACTGTATACCTCAAACTCTTTGGCTATCTCATTATTAATGGTGATACCGTATTTTTTGAAATCAGGGTTCATCAGCTCGAGTACACTGTTGACGGTGTTCAACAGCGACAGCGTTTCCAAACCAGGGTTCTTTTTAGCTCGAGAAAAGATCAACATGTTTTTAACCAGATGTTGAATGCGCTCGAGTTCCAGCATCGCTTTTTGCAGGGTAGATTTAGCTTTAGGGTTGTCTATTTTTGCCAAGCAGTACTCAATGTAGTTGTGAATGCCCATTAGCGGGTTGTTGAGTTCATGTGCCACGCCTCCGACCATGACGCCCATCGCCGACAGTTTTTCCATCTGTAGCATCTGCTGCTGATTATCCTGTAGCTGTTTTAACAGTTTATTAGCTTCTTTCTCTGCCATGGTGCGCTGTTCCACTTCACTCAATAGGTCGGATTTTAGTGCCATCTCGTTTAGTAGAGTTACTCGCATATGGTTCATGGTCTGTGCCAGCTGATCCAGCTCTTGCAGTGCGGCACCTTCAATCGGCTGGGTAAAGTCTTTCTGTGCAATCTGCCTGCTAGACTCAATCAGGTTGTTAATTGGGTAGACAAAGGTTTTGCGCATGCGAGAAACAATGATAATAGGGCTGAGCAGGGTCAATAGACTTAAAAAAGCGATAGCAGTTAAGAACAGTGGCCGGGTCTGCATATAATCTTGATAGGAATTTTGACGAATTTGTTGACTGTAAGCCAGTAAGTTATAGATCTGTGAAACTAGCCCGGGTTGCAGGGATTTGCGCATCGCTTCGCTCAGGTTTTCACGTTGAATCATGTTTACAATGGTTTCAATTTCCGCCAGTTGAGAGAACAGCTGCGGGTATTGATAGTCATCACTGATCTCATCCGATTTAAGCAGTTGTGTTTTGAAGTCTGCTATAGTGACTTGCCACTGCTGTTTGATGCGTGGGTTAGGGTTAATGAGTTGTTCATTGGCTAATAAGATTAGATCAATGGTGGACTCTTCTAACTCTAATGAAGCCTGGTGAATGTCCATCATTTTATGTGAGTGGAAGAGTAGGCTGGATGCCGTTGCCACGATCAGGGCGATCAAACCAGTTTGAATCAAAAACCAGCTAAAAATGGAGCGTTTTAAATTGGTTTTATCTTGTTTGGTTTTGGCCATTCTATTTACCATGGACGATGGAGATTAATTCCGGTGCTGCGCTCTCCATGACAGGAAAGTAAATGGATCCTAGAACATTGGGTAGCGATTTGGTGGTTAAACCGGGGTTTAGCCAGGCCTGTTCACTTTCCAGCGTAATCAGCAAGCCTTGTTGTAAGCCGATTTGCAGTGATGCCGGACGCCAGTCTTGTCGAACTTTATTGATTGGTAATCCTAGCGCCTTAGCCAGAATTTCGGTGGCCTGATCAGGATGCTGGTAAGCAAAATTTTGTGCTTGTTGCAGCCCTTTAATAAACTTTTCAAAGGCCTCAGGTTTCTGCTCAAGCGTTTGGCGGTGAGCGACCAGCAGTTCATATTGGTTGTAGACGCCAGGGGCGGAGAAGATATTGACATTGCCATCAAGCAGTTCGCTGGCTTGGGTGATATAGGGTTCACGCATACTGAAGGCGTCAATTTCGCCGCTGTTGAGTGCCTGTGGCAACTGTTCGGCTTTCATAAATACGGGCTTGATATCGCTGTCTGAAAGCTGATGGGCATGCAGAACCCGTTGCAGGAAGAAGTGCACCGCTGAGTTCTGTTGAGTTGCGACCTTATGGCCTTTCAGATCGGCAATCTGTTTGATGCCACTGTCTTGCCGGGCAATAATACGGTTGACATTGTTGGCACTGAAGATATGAGCGAATGTGACTAACTCGGTATCACTCTGTTTGGAAAAACTAAAGGGCACATCGGCCGTCACTGCCATATCAAAAGATTTTTTATAAAAACCATCTTGCAGGGCGCGTTTTCCTGATGGAAAGCTTTCAGCCTGAACTTCAAGCCCTTGCTGTTGAAAAAAGCCTTGGTCAAGTGCAATAAAGGTCAAAGCATTCGAGGGCTGCTTGGCATAAGCCAGGCTGAGTTGGTCAACCTGTTTTGGGGCTTCGCAGCCTGTTAACAGTAAAGTGAGCAGCAGAACCATTCCGATGTGAGTTTTCATAACAGAGTTCCGTATTGTGTTTAGGCATTGTACACGTGCGTGCGTAGTTTACGGTAGGTTAGCGCTAATAGAATCAGACCCAGTAACCAGATGCTGCCAAGGATAATGCTGTTAGTTCGAATGTGGCCATCAAACTCTTGATACAGCTCTTCTGTTGGGATTCTAACGGAGACGCCACCGCGCACCTCACCCACTTGGTAGCCCTGATGTCCATGGCATTTCAGGCACACCGCCTTGGTCACCATTGGATTCATATAGCGCAACATCTCTTTGCCCTCCCACTTTAAAAACTCATAGTAGGGCTGTTTGTGTTTTTCGACATGTAACAACGCCTTGACCTCCCAAGAGTCAGGCGCATTTACCGGGTTAAGGGCTTTTAAACTGGTGATACGACTCTCTTGACCATAAGCGCCTTTGAACTTGCTCATTAGCTGCCTTAAGGTATAGGCTGGGTTCATCAGGGTCAGCTTTTGACCATCGGTGGTGGTGATATCGCGTTTTGCTATGTGCGCCAGGTAGGGGTTGGGCGGGGTATCTCGGGTGATGGGAACATAGACACCGCCGTGGAAACTAACCCA
The DNA here is from genome assembly GCA_964574275.1 of uncultured Thiosulfatimonas sp. Taxonomy (GTDB): domain Bacteria; phylum Pseudomonadota; class Gammaproteobacteria; order Thiomicrospirales; family Thiomicrospiraceae; genus Thiomicrorhabdus. The sequence continues at coordinate 7,712 of CAZNML010000089.1, forward strand.
GGTGCGATAGCCGATGTCTTTGGTGAGACTCATCTGTGCGCGCTCCATGGCAATACGCTGCGCATCGTCTTTATGCAGGTAGACAGCAAAATAGAGGGCGCTAGCTAATGAAGCCGACCAGAGCAGTGCAAATATAATAAAACTGGATTTCAATGTTTTAACCGATTGCGCCATGTTCTTCCCCTCGGGATTTACGGTTGTAGAGCCCTCTTTTCTCGATTATACCACCGGAGTTTGAGCTGTGGCAGTTTTGCAGGCTGCTTCGTGATAATGATAGTGTTATAAGGCTAATTACAGTGGTTTTGTATCGTGCTATAGACAGGCGAAAAACACTCAAATAAATAAAATGAGCAGGCCTGATAATTTAGGCTTTTTTGATAAAAAAAAGACGCTTTAAATAGCGCCTTTTATTGAAGTGTACAGAGCAGGGTTACTGCTTCAGTTGATAGCTGTAAGGTTTGGCGGCATCAGAGAGCTTTTTGGTCTCTTTCTGCAGGCTGTCAACTTGAGACTGCAGTTGTTTCTGCTGTAACTGCAGTTGCTGCAGCTGATCTTTTAGCTCAATCAGGCTTCCCTGGATGGCTTTATAACTCTGTTCAGTCTGTTTTTTAGAAACAGTTTGCTTGCCATTAGCGCTGCCAGCTTGAGCGCCAAGGCTGTTCTTAATCTGTTCCAGCGTTTTAGCCTGTTTTCTGACTAACCAGCTAATATCTTTAAGCTGTTTCTCCTGAGTGGCCGTCAGGCCGCTGCCGGACATGGTAGCGGCTGGCGCCATGGTTTTAGCTTGCAGTTTGTGCTGTTCGCTTAAGATTGTCTCGATCAGCGCTTTTATTTCAGCATAGTGTT
>CAZNML010000090.1:0-8372 GCA_964574275.1 uncultured Thiosulfatimonas sp.
GACCATGCGCTCTCTGGAAAATGTCGCCGAGGCGATTCAAGCGGGTGACTTCTCCGTGCGCATGGACGACTCGGTTAAGGGTGAACTGAAACAGAAAGTAGATCAGGCGATGATCAGCATTGATCAGATTATCGATAACATCAACCTGGTCATGGCACAGGCGGCCAACTGCCAATTAGATCAGCGAGTTAATGTAGTCGCAACCGGTCGCCTGCAAGAACTGAAAAACTATATCAATAATGCTTTGGATACTCTGGAGAGCGGTCTGGATGCGATTAACACCTCCATTAAACATCTTTCACAACGCGACCTGACCTACCAGATTGAAGGTACTTTTTCTGGAGAGATGGAACAGGTTAAACAGCAGCTTAACCACACCACTCAACAACTGCATGCGACTATGGAAGTGGTCACCAAAACCTCACAAGTGGTCAACAACGACGCCGTTCTTATCTCCGAGAGCAATCTGGCGCTGTCGACTCGCAGTCAGCAGCAGGCCGAATCGATTGAACAGACCGCAGCAGCGATGGAGCAGATGACTTCAGCCGTGAGCCAGTCGGCTGACAACGCCTCTCAAGCCAGCCAGCTGACTCAAGATGCACAGCAACTCGCCAATGACGGGGTTCAAGTAATGGAGGCATCGGTTGATTCGATGCAACAGATCCAGCAATCCAGTGAACGCATCAGTGACATTGTCGGACTGATTGACAGTATCGCCTTCCAGACCAACCTGCTCGCCCTGAATGCTGCAGTAGAAGCGGCGCGTGCCGGCGAACAGGGTCGTGGCTTTGCCGTGGTCGCAGGTGAAGTACGCGCCCTGGCACAAAAGTCAGCGGATGCAGCCAAAGAGATACGAGGGCTGATTGACCAAGTGGTACAGCAGGTTAACCAGGGTGCGAACCAGTTGAATGAGACCAATAATGCCTTTGAGCGCATTACTCAGGGCATTCAAAGCGTCAATGAGATGGTGGTAGAGATCTCAACTGCCTCCAAAGAGCAGGCACTGGGTATTCAACAGGTTAACCAGGCCATCGGTGAACTGGATCACGGCATTCAGCAGAACAACCAGATGGTGGAAGAGACCAGCCAGCACTCTGCGCAACTTGAGCAGCAGGCCAAACAACTGACCGAAGAGGTGGAGCTATTCAAGGTTAAAGCGCACTAGGTGGCACAAAACAAACCGTTTCATGTAAAGATGGCTTGCATAGCGACTGTAAGACATATCCAGACAAAAAAAATCCCCCAAGCGGGGGATTAAAAAATTTTTAAAATAGACAAAACTACAACCCTCTTACTAATTTACGACAAGGCTGTTTTGCCTGGACTGCACTGGTTTCATAAGCAATCTCATAAGCCAGAGCTTCATACGCATCACGAAATGTCTTACCCTCATTAACCATCGACAAATACTGCTGTTTGACCATTTGATTGGCTGAACTGTGCTGTGCCGCAACGGTAACCGGCGAGGTTGCCATCAAACCGACTAGTGTGCATGTTAAGATCGATTTTTTCATCACTTCATCCTCCAGTCTTCGCTTCTACAGATTCATATCTGCATTGGTTTTGTGATCGTCGACTTCAATCAAATCATTGAATGCATGCCAACTTGCATAACCTAATAGCGGCATCACCACCACCATCGCTACACCGATAGTGACAATACCTACGGTTAGCATGGCACCAATCACTAAGGCCCAAACAGCCATCACCGCTTTGTTTTCCATTACGACTTTAAAGCTTAATACCATCGCTGAAATCAGACCGACTTTGGTGTCGCGTAACAGCAACGGAATTGTCACCACACTAATGGCAAACACAAAGGCTGCAACCACTGAAGCCAAGACTAAAAAGTAAGCCATAAAGGTCATACCAGCATCAGAAGCGATAAATCCCATCACCCCGAGGCTTGGATCAACAATCAGCAGTGAATTTGACTTCACTACCGCTGCAATCAGTGGCGTAATTCTCGCCCAGATCGCAATAATCACACCCAGTGCCAAAGCGAATAGCGCAAAGTCCGTTACATTGCGTTTCCAGGCGAACATGGAACGGAATAGGTCAGGCGAATCGCCTTTGGCTAACTGCGATGAGATCGCATACAGACCGGTTGCTAAAAACGGCGACAGCAGTACAAAGAATGTAGCCACTTTAAACATCATAATCGGCTGCGTACTAAAGGCCGCATACACCAGTGCCACCGACAGCGCCATCACTAAACCATAAAACAGGGATGCCATTGGCGCGTGCGCCATATCCATCCACCCTTTTTTCAACCAGCTACCGATATCGGCAACGGCAACATCATGCGAAATAATGTGCTCGCCGCTTTCCGTGTAGTGATCATGCACATGATGTGCTCCAATTGAATGTGCCATATCTTCCTCCTTGTCCGCAGACAAATAATATAAATGGCTATTTCAGAAAGACCGACTAAAATAGTCAACTTTTCTTAAATATATTTATACAACATATCTACACAATTATGCAAATTATTTTTATTAATATAAAAACCAGACAAGAAAGCAGTTAATTTCAATGCAATAACAGATAGTTAATAATTAACGACCATGTACAATACCTGTACAAAAACAGAAAAGATATACAAAAATAACGAAGAGCTCTAACCCAACAGGCCTGTCAGGTTAGACAAAAAAAGGCATAGACTTGAGCAGCCAGCCCCGAAAAGATTTACAGCGCTTGCTTGAACCAGGCCTCGATTTGCGCATTGATGTCGGCGGTTTTCATCTCCGAGACATCCAATGGCTGACTGATATAGACATCAATCGTGCCCGGCTTTTTAATAAAGCTGTTTTTTGGCCAGCAGGTTCCGGCGTTATGCGCCACCAGATAGACGGGAACTTTTGCCTTGGTTGCCAGCATAGAGCCGCCAACATTGATTTTACCCAGCTCACCGGCCGGCATACGGGTGCCTTCCGGAAACACCACCACCCAGTCATCATTGTGCAGGCGCTCCACACCCTCTTTCAGCATCTGATTCAGCGCCTGACGACCCGCCGAGCGGTTAATAGCGATCGGGTTCAATAGTGCCATTCCCCAACCAAAAAATGGAATTTTCAGTAGTTCACGTTTTAATACATAGGCATGACGAGGAAAAAACTGCTGAAATGCCAAGGTCTCCCAGGCCGACTCATGGCGTGACAGAATCAGACCGGTCTGAGATCGGTCAATATGCTCCGCGCCATGCACCCGATACTTAACGCCACAGGTAATACGCAACCAGACAATACAGAAACGCGCCCAGTAGTGCATAAACTGATAACGCGTTTTAAACGAGAACGGACGTGTCAGCTGCCCCAATAGAGAGAACAGCACCAGCGTTGTTCCCTGTCCGATAGCAAACAATACCGAACGTAAAAACCAGATGATCTTCATTTTAAAATCGCCTCCACTACGGCTAATAAGTTGTCATACACCGGAATCCCTTCCAGAATCGGGTCATGGGTCGCCAGAGTGCGCTCGCCTTTACCGGTTCTGACCAGATAGGGCTGCATGCCTTTTGCCAGCGCCACTCGCATATCCCCCAGAGTGTCACCAACCATTGGCGCCCCCTGCAAGGAGCAGTCAAAGCGATTCTCTATCGCCTGCAGCATACCGGTAGAAGGTTTACGACACGGCGTATTATCATCGCCCATATAGGGCGAGAAATTGATCCAATCCACCTTGGCCTGCTGCGACTTTAACAGCGATTGCATCTTCTGATGCATCGAACTCAACGTTGCCCGATTGTAATAACCGCGACGGATACCCGACTGATTGGTGGCCACCGCCACCGTCCAGCCAGCCTGTTTCAGCTGCGCAATCGCATCGATACTGCCGTCAACCGGCAACCACTCATCGGCCGACTTAATAAACGCATCCGAATCTTCATTAATGACACCATCCCGGTCTAATACAATGATCTTATTGTTCACAGTTTTTTCCTACCAGAGCCAACAGGCCTGCCTAAAACACAAATTCCCGCAAAAGCGGGAATCTGATTCATTACTTTAGTTTATTCTGCATCAGCGATTACAGACGTGAAACATCCGCCACCTGCAAGAACAGCTGATAGATCTGGTTCAGCAACGCTAAACGATTCAAACGTACCGCCTGATCTTCCGCCATAACCATCACATCATCAAAGAAAGTATCAACCGCTTTACGAATGGTCGCTAAAGAGGCGATCGCCGCGCTGTAATCACGTGCTGCAATCTGCTCACTGACTGATTCACGTAGCGCATCCAACTCATTGAACAGCGCACTTTCCGCCGCTTCGGCAAACAGGCTCTGATCCACCGTTTCAGGAATCTCACCCTCAACCTTTTTCAGCAGATTGCTGATACGTTTATTGGCCGCACTCAAGCTCTCCGCCGACTCCATCGCGCTGAATGCCTGAACCGCTTTAATGCGCTCGGCAAAATCAACCGGATGCGCCGGACGGCAGACACGTACCGCTTCAAACTGCTCGGCTGTCACCCCTTGATCGGCATAGTAAGCACGCAGACGACTGATAATAAAGTCATAGATTCCATCGACCAGCTCATCGCTGCTGTCAACTTCGGCGTGCAGATCCAGGCTGTACTGAATCAGTAGACGCAGATCCAGATCCAGGTTGTTCTCGATCATAATACGCAACAGACCTAAAGCAGCACGACGCAGAGCAAACGGATCCTTGTCACCGGTTGGCACCTGACCGATACCGTAGATACCGGTAATGGTATCCAGCTTATCGGCAATCGCCAAAGACTGCGCTACCGCAGAGGATGGCAGAGCATCACCGGCAAAACGCGGCTGGTACTGAGAATCAATCGCTTCAGCAACCTGTTCATTTTCATTTTGAGCAGTCGCATAATAACGTCCCATCACCCCTTGCAGATCCGGGAACTCACCGACCATCTCCGACATCAAATCGCACTTCGACAGACGGGCCGCTCTTTCACAGACAGCGGCATCCACACCTAAAGGCTTACCAATTTTCACGGTTAAGGTCTCTAAACGCTCCACCTTGTCAAACAGCGTTCCCAGCTTCTGCTGGAACACCACCGTCTTCAAACGCGGCAGGAAATCATCCAACGGCTGTTTGCGGTCCTGATCCCAGAAGAACTTGGCATCCGACAGTCGCGGGCGAATAACACGCTCGTTACCGTACTTAACCGACGCTGGGTTTGAACTTTCGATGTTACTGATGGTAATAAAGTTGGCCATCAACTTACCATCGCTGTCCAACATATGGAAATACTTCTGGTGCCCGGCCATTGCCGAGATCAGCGCTTCGGAAGGAACCGACAGGAAAGTCTGATCAAACTCACCCACGACCGCGGTTGGCCATTCGTTAAGCGCGGTCACTTCATCCAGCAGATCGGCATCAATCACCGCCTGACCGCCAGCCTGTTGCGCCACTGCAGTCACTTGCTGCTCGATGCGCGCCGAACGCTGTACGAAGTCGGCCAGTACATAACCTTCCGACTCCAGCTTGGCCGCATACTCTTCAGGGCGGTTAATAACAATCTCGCCCGGAGCATGAAAGCGATGACCTTTAGTGGTGTTAGATGTTTGGTGACCCAAAATCGTCGCTGGCACAACCTCACCGCCCAACAACATCATTGCCCAGTGTACCGGACGCACAAACTCAACCTCCGAACTCCCCCAACGCATACGTTTTGGAATCGGCAGTTTGGCTAAAGACTGGTTGACGATATCCGCTAACAGCTCTGTTGCCGGCTGACCTTTCTGCTCAAGGTTATACGCCATCCAGATGCCTTTTTCGGTTTCGATCTCAATCAGGTCTTCAACCTTGGCGCCACAACCACGCGCAAAACCCTGCAGCGCTTTGGTCGGGTTACCGTCGGCATCAAAACCAGCTTTCTTGGCAGGCCCTTTACGCTCAACCACTTTATCGGCCTGCACGGTTTGCAGGCCAGCAATCATGACCGCCAAACGACGCGGTGCCGCATAGACAGTGACATCGCCAAAACCAAGTTCCGCTTCAACCAGGCCTGCTTGAATGCCATCGGCAAAGGCCTGGCTCAGTTTCTTCAGCGCTTTCGGAGGCAGTTCTTCGGTTCCAATCTCAACTAAAAAGTCTTCAGTTTGTTTTAGATCAGCCATTATTTTGCCTCCTGTTTAACTAGTGGGAAACCTAAGGCTTCACGACCTTCGTAATAAGATTCCGCTATCTGTTTTGCCATGGTTCTGACTCGACCGATAAAACGCGCGCGCTCGGTCACCGAGATCGCGTGACGCGCATCCAGCATATTGAATGCGTGTGACGCTTTTAACACCTGCTCATAAGCCGGCAGCGGCAACTTGTCTTCCACCAATTTAGCGAAGATCTGCTCACACTCGTCAAAGGTTCTGAAAAGGATTTCGGTATCGGCTTTCTCGAAGTTATAGGTCGACATCTCCACTTCATTCTGGTGAAACACATCGCCGTAGGTGACCTTACCGCCAGGGCCGTCTACCCAGACCAGGTCATACACCGAGTCCACACCCTGCAGATACATGGCGATACGCTCCAGACCGTAAGTGATCTCACCGGTCACCGGACGACACTCCAAACCACCAACCTGCTGGAAGTAGGTGAACTGTGTCACTTCCATGCCGTTCATCCACACTTCCCAGCCAAGACCCCAGGCACCCAATGTTGGTGACTCCCAGTTGTCCTCAACAAAACGCAGATCGTGCTCCAGAGGATCAACGCCCATACGCTTTAGTGACTCCAGATACAGCTCTTGAATATTGTCCGGCGACGGCTTCAGCATTACCTGAAACTGATAGTAGTGCTGCAGACGGTTTGGGTTCTCACCGTAACGACCATCCGTCGGACGACGACATGGCTGCACATAAGCCGCACGCCATGGCTCAGGCCCGACCGCTCTTAAGAAGGTCGCCGGGTGGAAGGTCCCCGCCCCCATCTCATTATCGTAAGGTTGCATTACCACACAGCCCTGCTCCGCCCAGAAGGCCTGCAAAGTCTGAATTAATCCCTGAAAGGTACGAATATCGGTTGCCGCTGAAGACACAATCAAAACCTCTATAGTCACATTGAAATCGCTTGACGATCTCGGTCAAATTCTGATGCGAAAATGAAAAATCCACTAACGCCTATAAAATCCGCTAATTATAACGTTTTTATTCGCACTTTAGGGTGCTAAAGCCAGTCAATTTAACAAGTTACAACCTAAAAAAGCGTGACAGCTGACAATAATGCCCATCAACCAGCGAAACAGGGTAGATAAACAGCCTGTTTATAACCGTTTCAAGCTCTTCACCAATATGCCGCAAATCAGTTATAATCGCTTATTAAATCTGACCAGGCCTGCTTAAAAGGGCTTGCTGCAATCCCGAGAAAAGAGACTGTTTCAAAACATGAATCGAGAGTTGAAAACCCCGCTTCTTCTGGCTAAGAATCGATGGATAGCGGTGATAAGCGTATTTGTCACCAGCATAAGCCTGCTGTTTTCAGCCCAAACTGTCGCCAGTTTAGGCGAGTCTCGCACCTTACTGCCTCTGCCGGAGCTCAAGGCCAAAAGCAACGACAGTCAAAATACACAAGTTGAAGAGTTTTCAGAACAACAGTGGCGCAAACACACGGTCAAAATTCCTAAAAACGGCTCACTGGGCACCGCTCTGGACAGCCTGAATATCTCTGCCGGTACCACCTATAAGATCGGCAAACTCAAAAACAGCCGCCTGCTGACCAATTTGCGTGTTGGCGACACCCTGACCATCTGGGTCGACAAACATGAAAAATTACAAAAAATTCTCTACCCTAAATCCAAAACCCTGCGTTATGAGCTGCAAAAGAATGGGGATAATTATCAGATCAACACCATTGAAGAGCAGGTCGACATCCGTACCGAAGTCGCCTCGGGTAAGATTGACAGCTCCTTCTATCTGGCAGGTAAACGCGCTGGTTTAACGGCCAAAACAATTATGAATCTGGCCGACATTTACGCCTGGGAAGTGGATTTTATTCGCGAACTGCGCAAAGGCGATACCTTTAAAGTCATCTATGAGGCCAAATACCTGAATAACGAGTACATTGGCGACGGCAATATCATTGCCGCACAGATCACCACCAATAAGCAGAGAGAGACTCACAGTGCATTTCTGCTAAAAAACAGCAGCGGCGAAAAGGTCGGCTATTTTGATGAAAAGGGCAAAAACCTGAAAAAAGCCTTTTTGAAAAACCCGGTCGATGTGGTACGCATCACCTCCACCTTTAAACCCAGACGTTTTCACCCGGTACTGAAAAAATGGCGTGCGCACCGCGGTGTTGATTACGGCGGCCCACGCGGCACACCGATCCGTGTCACCGGTAACGGTAAAATCGTTTTTCGTGGCTGGGGCCGCGGTTACGGCAACTACAT
>CAZNML010000091.1:0-8342 GCA_964574275.1 uncultured Thiosulfatimonas sp.
AGCCATTTCTCAATTATCTCGTTTGATATTGATTATTTTAAAAATGTAAATGATCAGTTTGTGCATGACGTGGGGGATCGAGTTTTAATTGAGTTAACCAGTTTGGTGCACTCAATCTTGAGGGATGTGGATACCTTCTGCCGAATGGGTGGGGAAGAGTTTGTGATTCTGCTGCCCTATACCAATTTACCGGTCGCTTTCGAAGTTGGTGATCGTATACGACGTTTGATTGAGAGTCATGAGTTTGAAAGGACCGGGCATTTAACCATTAGTTTAGGCGTGGTTGAGCATGGCCAGGGAGAGCAGGTAGACGAGGTGTTAAAACGTGCTGATATTGCTCTCTATCAATCAAAAGACGATGGCCGCAATCAGATAACCCGTTTTGATTTGTAGTGATACTTTTCTATACAAGCTCGATCAAGTTGTTTTTTTCTAAAGTGGTGCATTTTATTCTTTAATGGTTAGTTTTTGGTGTTTTACTACGATTGTTGCCGCTTGTTTTTTTGTAACCTATTGAAAATAATCTATTAAGTTTTTGTTGGTTCGTTATAAGCTTCTTTTTAATTGGAGGCTTATATGCAAGAGTTTATACGTTTATACAACCAGAATCGCGGTGATATTGAAACCTTTCTTACCGAAACCATTAGAAGTAACGGGCAGTTATTGACGCCTGATGCACAGCGTATATCACGTTTTTTTGGCTTAATGCCGAGTCTTGAGCTGGTTTATATTACCGATCAGAACTATATCCAGGTTTCCAGTAATCTGTCTAAACATAAGGCAGATAAGTCCGTAGTGGGCAAGAATCGTAAATATCTGGTTTCCAAAATGGAAAATTCAGATCAAACGGTTTCTGTCAGTACCCCTTATGTCAGTAGTGCGACCGATGAAGCTTGTGTCACCGTTATGGTGCTGTGGAAGAGTCATTACTACTTTTTCGATTTTAATTTAACAATTCTACTGACCCGCTTTGGTCTGGTTGAGCGCCATCCGCTGTTTAATCAGGTCACTAAAACCTTCTACCTCGGAATGGGGCTCTCCCTTATTTTCTTTGCACTGATGTCGATTGGCTATGCATTCTATGACTATTTTCTGCAGTTCGTCGCGCCCAATGTCTATAGCCTGGAGAGCGTCTTTAAGCCGATTGTTGCTTTGACGATGGGGCTGGCCATCTTTGACTTAGCCAAAACGCTGCTGGAACGAGAGGTGTTTTTTAAAGCCTATGCGGATAAAAAAGATGAGTCCAAACTGCTGTCAAAATTCTTGGCGGCCATTGTGATTGCTCTGTCAATTGAAGCCTTGATGGTGGTCTTTAAAACAGCGATTAATGATCCAACTCAAATGCTGCATGCGCTGTATCTGATTATTGGCGTAACCTTAATCATTTTATCGTTAGCGGTTTATCACAAGCTTGTTATTCAAGGTGTTTCGGGGAGGAGATAACATGAAAGGTATCCTTTTAGGAGTGCTGTTATGAAACGCTATCTCATCTTTACCGACCTGGATGGCACCGTGCTCAACCATCATAACTATGAGTATGAGCAGGTGCTACTGTTGCTCGAACAGTTAAAGACACAAAATATACCGGTCATTCTTAACTCCAGCAAGACCTTGTCTGAACTGGAGATCTGGCAGCAGCGTCTGCATTTGGAGACGCCAATGATCGCCGAAAATGGCGGGGTGATCCGTTATCAAACAGCGCAGGGCGTGCAGACTAAGTTGATTGGCATGCCCTATGCCGACATTCGGAGCCTGATCAAACACCTGCGCAAAGTGAATGGTTGGCGTTTTGAAGGCTTTGGTGACTGGACGGTGGCCGAGGTGATGAATCATACCCAGTTGAAGACTCAAGACGCCGTTTTGGCCAAAGAGCGTAAGGTGACCGAACCTATCTTGTGGTCAGACAGTGAAGAGAATCTGCACTTTTTCAAACAGGCCTTGGCCGCTGAGGGATTGACCTTAAAAAAAGGTGGGCGCTTTTATCATGTAATGGCACAGCATGACAAAGCCGATGCCATGCGTTTTATTGAACAGAATTTAGCCATTGTAAATTTACAGCAACCTGTCACTACGATCGCATTGGGAGATGGCGGTAATGACTTAGCCATGCTTGAACATGCGGATATTGCCGTGGTGATGCCCGCAGCTTCAGGCCAGTCCCTGCAGGTGTCTGCCGCGATCTATGCGCAGCATGAAGCGCCTTTGGGCTGGGTGGAGTCAATTGACACTATTTTAAACAACGATGTTTTACAGACTCGTGCTAAGTAGCCGGAGTCATTAGGAGTAGCTATGAGTGATTTTTTTCAGAACGGAACAGTGACCACTTTTCATAACCTAACGGATCGTCCAGTGGAGGAGTTGGAAGCGGAGTTAATTGAGTTTAGTAAACAGAAACCACTGGGATTGATTCTACCTTCGTTATTCAGTGAGCTGGAGGGGCCGGCTCTGGCGAATATTATAGATGAGTTGAAAAAGGTGCCTTATCTATCCGAAATTGTTATCGGTTTGGACCAGGCGAATGCCGAGCAGTTTGAATATGCGAAACAGTATTTTTCCGGCCTGCCGCAGAATTTCAAAATTGTCTGGAATGACGGTCCGCGTATGCAGGCCATAACAGAGAAGCTGCGTCAGAAGGATCTGGCACCCAAAGAGCGCGGCAAGGGCAGCAATGTCTGGAACTGTTACGGCTATGTGCTGGCTTCGCAACAGGCGGAAGTGGTGGCGCTGCATGACTGTGATGTGACTACCTATGACCGCAGTTTATTGGCCAAGTTAATCTACCCGGTTGCCCATCCGACTTTCAACTTTGTGTTTTCCAAAGGTTATTACCCGCGTTATGCCGATGGCAAACTGAATGGCCGCGCCTCGCGTCTGTTGGTTACGCCTCTATTGCGCGCCTTTAGAGGGGTGCTGGGTGAGGATGCACTATTGAGTTATTTAGACAGTTTCCGTTATCCATTGGCCGGTGAGTTTGCCATGCATGTGCACTGTTTGCAGGAGATTCGTATCCCTTCAGACTGGGGGCTGGAAATTGGCGTGATGTCGGAGGTGCTGAGAAGTTACTCCAACCGTCGTGTCTGCCAGGTGGATATTGCCGATGTTTATGATCACAAGCATCAGGATGTCTCATTTGAAGATAAGCAGACAGGCCTGTCGAGAATGAGCCGTGATATTGCCAAGTCTTTGTATCGAAAGTTAGCGGTGCGCGGACATGAGTTCTCCAATAGTACCTTGAGAACCTTAAGGGCTAAATATTACCGAACCGCTTTGGATCAGTTGGAGTCCTATGCCTTTGATGCGGAGATGAATGGTCTGAAGTTGGATCTTCACTCTGAAGAGCAGGTGATTGAGCTGTTTGCTGAAAATATTATGCAGGCCGGGCGTGAGTTTATTGATGGGCCGAGTGAAACCCCATTTATGCCGAACTGGAATCGTGTCACCAGTGCGTGTCCGACCATTTTAGAAGAGATCAAACAGGCGGTTGAATTAGACAACCAGTAGAGAATCGTTGTAGAGGAAGCAGCATGAGTCAAGTTTTATTAGATCGTATTCAGAGTCGTTTAAACGGGTTGTATTCGGCAGAAGACGCCGCCAGCGCCTATCAGGCGATTGAAACTATGTTGGCAAATTACCAGCCTAAAGCGGAGACGATCCCGGAAAGCCGCTGGACTCATGAAGATGTGTTATTGATTACCTATGGGGATACTTTTAAAAAAGAGGATGAAGCGCCGCTAAAAACACTGCAGACGTTTTTGAAAACGCATGTTAAACAGGCGATTAATAACGTGCATATTCTGCCGTTTTTTCCATACAGTTCGGATGATGGCTTTTCGGTGATTGATTACACCATGGTGAATCCGGATCTGGGCGACTGGAGTCATATTGAGGAATTAGAGAAAGAGTATGACCTGATGTTTGATCTGGTGGTGAATCATATCTCTCGTGAAAGCCTGTGGTTTACCGACTACAAAGCCAATAACGCCCCGTTTAATGAGTTTTTTGTAGAGATGGAGGGCCATGAGGATGTTACTCAGGTTACGCGTCCTCGAAACACTCCTCTGCTGGTACCGGCCTATACCCATCGTGGGCGTAAGATGGTGTGGGCGACCTTCAGTGCCGACCAGATCGACTTGAATTTCAAGAACCATCAGGTATTGGTCAAAATGGTTGAGATTCTGCTGCTCTATCTGCAAAAGGGGTCGCGTATTTTGCGTTTAGACGCGATCGCTTTCCTGTGGAAAGAGCTCGGCACCAACTGCATTCATCTGCCGCAAACGCATGAAGTGGTGAAGCTGATGCGTGACATTATGGCGGTGGTCAAACCACACAGCATTTTACTGACCGAAACCAATGTGCCGCACCATGAAAACCTCTCCTATTTTGGGGAGCAGGATGAGGCACATATGGTATATCAATTTGCCTTGGCACCGTTGATTCTGCATGCGTTACACCGCGGTGACGGCGCTTATCTGACCAAGTGGGCCTTAGAGCTGGACCCGCCACCACCAGGGTGTAGCTTCCTTAACTTTACCGCTTCTCATGACGGCATCGGTATGCGTCCGGTTGAAGGTATTCTGCCAAAACGAGAGGTGGATGATCTGATTAACGGTATGCACCGTCTGGGTGGGTTTGTCTCTACCAAGTCGAATCCGGACGGCTCGGAGAGTCCATACGAGATTAATATTGCGCTGTTCAGTGCTTTCCGTGAAACGCATAACTCGAATGGCCCGGATCAGTGGCAGGTGGACCGTTTTATCTGTTCGCAGAATATCATGATGACCTTGCAGGGCATTCCGGCGTTTTATATTCATAGTTTGGTGGCGACACCCAATGACCGGGAAGGGGTGGAGAAGACCGGGCGTACCCGTTCAATTAACCGTAAAAGTTGGGATTATGAGTATCTGCAGGCTTTGATCGATAGTGGACGCACCTCGAATGCCGAAGTGTTAAAGCGTCTGACCAATATTTTACAACGTCGTAAAAAACACAAGGCGTTTCACCCGGATACGCCACAAACGGTGCTGGATTTAGGCGCGGACTTTTTTGCCCTATGGCGAGATGGCGATGGCCTGAGGTTTCCGCTTTTGGCAATCCATAATTTGACCGCTGAAATTAAACTGCTCGACCTTTCGGCGATTGAAGGCATTGAACGCCACTCCTACTGGGTGAATCTGCTGGATAACGGTGGGGTCTCAGCAGCAGAGCAGAAGTATGTGTTGCAGCCCTACCAATCTGTATGGCTAATGCCAGAGACCGTTGATGATGTCTCTGCTCTATGGGCACCGTTTACCGATTAATATTTTGTTTATTTTATTGAGATTTTAACCATGATTGATGCACTTGCTAATTACCCGCTCAATGGGTTTTATGATGAGTCCGTTGAGGAGACGATTGGTCCAAGAGAGTCGTCCAAACAGCTGTTCTCTCTATTGGAAAAGGTCAGTTATAAGGAGCTGTCCGAACTTCAGAAAAATGCCAAAAACACCATCTCGCAGATGGGGATATCCTTTACCGTCTATAGTGAAAAGGGCAATATTGATCGTTTATGGCCTTTTGATGTTTTTCCGCGCACCATTCCGGCGGATGAGTGGGCGCAGATCTCCAAAGGGTTGGTACAGCGTTTAAAGGCGTTAAATATGTTTATTGAAGATGTCTATAACGAGCAGACGATCTTTAAGGCGGGCATTATTCCAGAAGAGGTGATTCTATCGTCCAAGGATTATCGCCCAGAGTGCAAAGGCATGAAACTGAAGCACAGCTCTTGGGCCTCAATTTGCGGTTCTGATCTGGTTCGCAGTGGCGATGGCACTGTTTATGTATTGGAGGACAATCTTCGTGTGCCATCGGGGGTCTCCTATATGTTGGAAAACCGTGCGGTGATGAAACAGGTCATGCCGGAAGTGTTTCACGATATCGATATTATGCCGGTTGATCAGTACACCACCAACCTGCTGTCTATGTTGCACTCCATCTCTCCGAATAAGGTAAAGAATCCTGAAGTGGTGGTGCTGACTCCGGGGATTTTTAATTCCGCCTACTATGAGCACGCCTATCTGGCGCATGAGATGGGAGCGGAGCTGGTGGAGGGCAGCGACCTGGTAGTGCTGGATGATGATTGTGTCTATATGCGCAATGTTGATGGCCTTAAAAAAGTGGATGTGATCTACCGCCGTATTGATGATGGCTTCCTTGATCCGGAAGTGTTTCGTGAAGATTCGACTTTAGGAGTAAAGGGACTAATGCGGGCCTGGAAGGCAGGTAATGTCGGCATCGCCAATGCACCGGGTTGCGGAGTGGCCGACGATAAGGTGGTCTATTCCTATGTGCCGGAGATGATTCGTTTTTATCTTAATGAAGAGCCGCTGGTGCAAAACGTTCCGACCTATCTGTGTAGTGTGGAAGAGGATTGCGATTATGTGCTGAAGCATCTGCATGAGTTGGTGGTGAAGCCGGCAAATGAGTCGGGCGGTTATGGTTTGATGATTGGACCGCACGCCAGTGAGGAGGAGATTGCCGAGTTTCGTCAGCTGATTATTGATAATCCGCGTAACTATATTGCGCAACCGACTCTGCAGTTATCAACGGTGCCGACACTGTGTGAGGAAGGGGTAGAGCCGAGACATGTCGATCTACGACCATTTATTCTGCAGGGGGAGAAAAGTTATGTAACCGCAGGCGGTCTGACACGTGTCGCTTTAGGTAAAGGTTCTTTAGTGGTGAACTCGTCACAAGGCGGTGGCAGTAAAGATACTTGGATTGTTAAGTCTTAAATAGGGGGGATGTTATGTTATCAAGAGTTGCAGAACGGGTTTACTGGTTAGCGCGTTATGTGGAGAGGGTAGAGAATACGGCGCGTTTAGCTCGAGTTCACTCTCAATTGATGTTTGATCTGCCCAAATCGTCGAAACTAAACTGGTATACCTTGGTTGAAATTACCAGTAATGAGGACTATTTTGCCGAGCATTACGATGTCAAAACCGAGAAAAACTGCATGGAGATGTTGTTGGCGGATCGTAATAATAATGCTTCGCTGATCTCCTCTTTATGGTGGGCGCGTGAAAATACCCGTACCGCTCGAGACATTTTGCCTCGAGAGGCGTGGATGCATATCAATGAACTCTATTTAATGGTCAAAGAGAGCCAGGATGATTTTCTGGTGCGTAGCAAACGTAATGCGTTACTGGAAAAAATTATCAAATCCTGCCAGGCCTGGTCCGGTATGTTGTCGAGCACCATGAGTCAGAACGAGACCTACCGTTTTATTAAACTGGGTATGGCGATTGAACGTGCCGATATGACCTCACGTATTCTTGATGTTGGTGGTCTTTTTGTGGCACAGGCGGCCTTAGTCGATTCCGAGTATCAATCCGACAGTATTTTATGGGCTAACCTGTTAAAGTCGGTCAGCGCTTACTTTATGTATCGCCAACAGGTACAGACCGAGATTAGTGGACAGGATGTGGTGGAGTTTTTAATGAATGATAGAGGTTTTGCCCGTTCAATTCACTACTGTTTGAATACCATGAGTTCGATGACCTCTAAGCTGCCTAACGGTAAAGATTTAACCGATTCGATTGAAGGGATGATTGATTACATGGATAACAGTGACTCCTTTGAGGTGGGTTCAACGGCGCTGCATGATTATTTAGATGAGTTACAATCGATGCTGTCATCCATTCACTCCAAATTTTATTCGGTCTGGTTTAATCCAATTGCGGTCGCTTAGCATTTAGGCTTTAACTTAGAGGCGACATCAGAGGAAATATGAAGCGTTTTTTTTGCCAGTGCGGGCATGAGATCTTTTTTCATAACTACAGCTGTGAAAGTTGTGGACGCGATCTAGCATTTGACCCAAAAGCCGGAACCATGTGGAGTGGAGAGATCCGCAGTGATTCGCTGTTTTATACGCAGCTGTCACCGCATGGAGAGGAGATCGCTTTTCGACTGTGCGAACAGAGAGAGACCGAGGTTAAGTGCAACTGGTTGATTTCTCAAGATGAGGCGGAGGACCAGTGTCAATGCGTCTCCTGTCGTACCACGCATACGATTCCGGATATGAGTTTGGCAAAAAACATTAAACGCTGGCGTCTGCTGGAACGCTCCAAACGGATTTTGATGTATAACCTGCTGGATATGAAACTGTTTGCCCCGGCGGGGACGGTAACCCCCGATCTGCGTTTCGACTTTTTGGAGGATAAACGCAGTAACCCGGAGGTTGAACTGGAACATGTGCTGACCGGTCATAACAGCGGTTTGATTACACTGAACGCCGCAGAGGCAGACGAATCTTTTTTGCACACCATGAAGGAGCAGATGGCGGAGCGTTACCGGACTCTGCTGGG